>NZ_JBIUHC010000055.1:0-60112 GCF_044627735.1 Cupriavidus sp. CuC1
GCAACTTTGAGCAATTCCAGATCGTTCCGGCGCTTTGAGAGGACGCCTTCGGCGTCCGCGCTATCCATCCCTGCCCTAAAGGGCGAGGTTTCCCGAGCAAACTGATGAAATTCGCAACGCAGGCCGGGCGCGCAGCAGAAGAGCGCCAGACCCGGCACCCCATGGCGCAGCCGCAAGCGGCAGCCACCCGTCCCATCGTGCTGCGTACCAAAGGGCGCCGGCATGGCCCCGTCACGCGGATCGTCAGCCCGGGAGACGTGGGGCAGCTGATCAAGCCCTTTGTCTTTCTCGACTACTTCGACTTCGCGCCTTCCGGCGACGCGCTGTTCCCCATGCACCCGCATTCGGGCATTGCCACGCTCACCGTGCTGATCGAGGCCGAACTGAACTATGAGGACACGACCGGTGCGGCCGGTGTGCTGCATTCAGGCAGCGTGGAGTGGATGCGAGCTGGAAATGGCATCTGGCACGGCGCCAGTCCCGCCAAGGGAGAGAGGTTCCAAGGCTATCAGCTCTGGGTCGCCTTGCCGCGCAGTCTCGAGAACGGGCTGCCGCATAGCCAGTACCTCCCCGCTTCGTCGATCCCGCGCACGGGTCCGGCACGCGTGATTCTCGGCACCCAGTCCGGCAGGAACAGCCCGGTTGCCGCGCCTTCCGGCGTGGCGCTGCAGCACGTGCGCCTGGCCGCCGGCGAGCGCTGGCGCTACCAGCCGCCGGAAGGCCACACCGTGGCCTGGGCACATGCCAACCGCGGCACGCTGGCTGTCGACGACGAGTTCCTGCACAACGAACTCGTTGTCTTCGCCCAATCGGAAGACCCGCTCGAATTCGCAGCCCAGTCAGATGCGGATTTCATCGTCGCATCGGCAGTCCCGCATCCGCACGACCTGTCGCTTGGCTACTACTCCGTCCATACGTCCGACGAGGCGCTCCGCAAGGGCGAAGCCGAGATCGCCAGGATCGGCATGCAACTGCGCGCCGAGGGTCGCCTGCGGTAACCCGAAGCAGCCGCAGGACACGCACTTTCCGCTTAATTACCCATTACCCATTACCCACGACTTACTACTCACTTCTTACCCATCACCTCACATTTCTAAAACAAAGGATGCAAGCCATGAATTCGACCAACGCAAACGCGCACCCGGCCCTTCCCCTGATCGGCCGCACTCTCATCGCCGCCATTTTCCTCGTCAGCGGCTTTGGCAAATTGATGGCGCCTGCCGCTACCATCGGCTATATCGGCTCGCTCGGCCTGCCTGCGCCGGCGCTGGGCTATTTCGGTGCGCTGGTGCTCGAACTAGCCGGCAGCGTGCTGCTGATCGCCGGCTACCGCACGCGACTGATGGCCGCGCTGCTTGCGGTCTACGCCGTGGTGACGGCGCTGATCTTCCACCATGCGCTGGGCGATCAGAACCAGATGTTCCACTTCCTGAAAAACCTGGCCATGGCCGGCGGCCTGGTGCAGGTGATGCACTATGGCGCCGGCGCGTTCAGCCTCGACGGCCGCCGCACGCCAGCGACGCGGGCTGTGGCGGCGCAATAACGGCGAGGTCTCGCAACCCGGGATAGTCGGGGTACCACTTCGCTGCCCGGATTCCAGTGTTTCCACGTTCGTGACGCCGCATCGGTAGGTGGAAAATCTTGACGCATAGATTCTTGAATCGCCGTGGATCAAAAGGCGGCGCGGGGCGGCGGCAATTTCCTTGTCTTCCCAATCCTGCCGAAGCCCACGACATCCACGACATCCCCTGGGTGTAGCTCCCAGAATGTCGCCTGGATTGAAATGGTGGGGTCGGTCATCCCCTCAAGCATCGATGGTGCACCGTCCTTATTGAAGATGCCACGCCAGGACGCTATGAGTTCTGAGTGAAGTGCCGGATGAGGTAGAGGCTTATGCTCGTATGCCGAAAGCCTCACCGCCGAGCATTTGGCTTCGAAAACCTCCGCCTGTGCAGCCGTTCCAAGAAACCAGTAGTTCAGGGGATGATGCCATGCGTCATAGTCCGAGAGAACAACTCGCTCATCGCCAATATCAAGCGTCAGGAGCACGGCATCGCCGTCGATCGCATTGTCTCTGACGCGCCGATAGCGCAAATCCGGACGCGCCTTTTTCTTACCTTCCCACAAATACCAAGCCCACACTGGATATGTGACCCCTCTCGGGCGGCGTCCACATCGTTGCTCCATCTCGCCAACGAGCCAGTCATACGCCGACTGAAAGTCGAGATCTGCCTCCGGATGAACAAACGGCTCCGATCGGAACGACTGCCCGCGAAGAAGAGCATGGTAGACGTTTGCTGGTTGTATTGTATAAAGGCGCAATTCATTTCCTGGCGGGCATCAATCCGGTGGTGCGCGGCACTTATGATCGTTTAACTATAAGGCGGCTATCCGAATAACGCGACGTTGATGTTCCGAATCGGATCGCGAGTACGCAGCAATGGTGGAGGGAGGACACCGCGACCTGAGCGGTGACTGTTCGCTGTTGAAAAGCCGACATCCGGCGCCGATGGTCAAAAGCAAATGACCGGCAATGGCGTGCGCGCCTGCAACAACGACCTCGGCCGAGAACAGTCGCGTTCAAATCGCTGACGCACCATGCAGCGTGCCTGTCGGCCGTTCCTCCGCCCAGCCTACTCAAGCGTCGCACGCGCCAGGAATGGTGCCAACTGTGCTCGGGCCATCTCCGGCGTCACGACTTCTGCCGGCGCCAGTTTTTCGTAGCTGTAGCTCTCCGGGTCATCGTAGATCCGCTCCGCGATCAGCCTGGGCCTGGCCTCGCTGGTATAGGTAAAGATCTGGAACAGGTGATGTGTCATGAGGTAGTGCGCCGCGGGATCCGCGTCGATATCATGCCCCGTGAGCGTCGCACCTGGAACGACGTGCGTCCAGACGGCCTCGGTGGTGACGCCATAGTCTTCGACGCCCATGTTCATGGTCCGCGCACCCATTACGTTGGTCCGGGTTTCGAACGCTTCGCGGTAGAAGCCTTCGACGGCGGCCTTGCCCGTGAGCAACTTCATTTCCCGCCGGTCTCCCACGCGGTACATGGGCTCTTCCACGGTGAGTTCGGGCACGATGATCTGGTTCCAGTAGCCGGATACTTCCAGCAGGAGGTGGCGCAGGTAGTTCTTGAGGATTGCCCTGTGCAGAGGATTCTCTGTGTTATGCAGGAACCTCTCCACCTGCCTGGGCCATTCCGTGACGTCGAACCTCGGCGAGACATTCATCAGGGTCAGGGCGTCTGCCGTGCGCAGGTCGGTGCGCCCATTGATCAGTGTGGTGTGTTGCATCGTTGGGTTTCCAGGTAGCTTAGAGGCGGGGGCGGGCAGGCGCCGGTGCCGACCGTCGCGGCACGAGGCAGGGTGCTTGCGCCGCGGGCGCCTCAGGGAATGAGAATTGCCGTGCCACAGCGGCGTCGTTCGGCGATGTCTTCATGCGCGCGCGACGCGTCGGCGAGCGGGTAGCGCACAACCTCGGTCTCGCCGAAGACACCAGCACGCAGCGCTTCGAACACCGCGGCGACGGCTTCGTCGCGCGCCTGGCCTTGCAGGTGTTGGGCCATCGGTCCTCCGGCGACACGCACTTGCCGAGCCGCGAGGGCGGCATTGTCGATTTCGGGCGCGCCCGAGGCGGCGCCGATGTTCACGATCGTCCCGCCATCCCGCACCGCGGCCACGGAAGCCGCGAAGGTGGCCCGGCCCACGAACTCATAGACGACGTCCACGCCAGCAGGCGCGATGTCGCGGATCTGCGCACCAAGATCCGGATCGTCCGAGGCCAGTGCATGATCGACATCCGCGCGCAGCGTGTCTTGCTTGGCAACGCTGCCGGTGCCGATCACCGTAGCGCCGAGCGCGCGTGCCCAGCGCGAGAGGAGCCGGCCGACCGCGCTGGTCGCGCCCTGGACGAGTATGGTTTCGCCACGCTTGATCTGATGGAACCCGTGAAGGCCGGACCATGCCGTCAGGCCTTTGGTCAGGACTGCCGCTGCCTGCTCGGCCGACACATCCTGTGGCAGCTTGACGAGGGCTTGGGCGTCAATGGTCCGCTCTTGTGCGTAGCTTCCCGGAGACAGGAAGTAGGCGACGCGATCGCCCACAGCGAGCCCGTGTACGCCTTCGCCCAGGGCTTCGACGACCCCGGCGCCTTCGACGCCTGGGATGGAAGGCAACGACACCGGGTAGATGCCCTTGCGGAAGATAGTGTCGATGAAGTTGACGCCAATGGCCTCGTGGCGCAGGCGAACCTCGCCAAGGCCGGGTTGCGCAAGGGTTTGCTGTTCCACCTCAAGGACCTCGGGGCCGCCGTGGACGTGGAATCGGATGACGGTGCTCATGTCTTGTACTCCTGTAAATGGGCTGTAGTGCTTGTCTTCAGATCACGGCCAGCAGTCCGCCGTCGACGAGCAAGGCGGTGCCGGTCACAAAACTGGAAAGATCGGAGCCCAGCCACGCAACCGCGTCACCGATCTCCGAGGGCTTCCCGAACCGGCGCAACGGAGTGCGCAGGCGAAAGCCCTCTGCCGCTTGGGCGATACCGGGGCTTGTGCGCAGCAGGTGCGTATCGATGGTCCCTGGGGCAACGGCGTTGACGCGAATGCTGTCCGGCCCCAGGGCATCGGCCAGGGACTTGGCCATCAGCACGACCCCGCCCTTGCTGGTGGAGTAGCCCACCGTAATGCCTGCGCCGGCGATCCCGCCCATGCTGGCCATGAGCACGATGCTTCCCGCCTTGCCGTTGGCCTTCATCTGCCGGGCGGCGGCCTGCGCGCTGAAGAGCGTACCGTCCAGGTTCACCCGCATCAGGCGATGGAAGTCCTCTTCGGTGACGTCGAATCCGTCGGCTTTTGCCGTGATCCCGGCGTTTGCCACCATTACGTCGATGCCGCCAAACGCCTCTGCCGCGTTGACCAGCGCATCGACGTCGGCGCGCTGGCTGACGTCAGCCCGATGGAACCGTGCGGGCACACCGATATCCGCGATCTCGTCGAGGGTGGAGCGCCCGCCCTCGCGCGGCTCGGCATTCAGATCCGAGACGATGATCGCCTTGGCGCCATGGCGGGCAGCCTGGACGGCAACCGCCTTGCCGATGCCACTGGCCGCACCGGTCACAACCACGACCTTGCCAGTGAGGATGCTGGTGTTCATGTGGGCTCTCCCGATCCGATGGGCCATGCTCCGAGCTGTTGAAGCACCGAGAACAGATTGGCGACACCCCAGTGCTCGGTGATCTTGCCGTCTTGCACGCGCATGGCGTCGACCGTCTCGAACTGCACCGCGCGGTTCGTCGGCGCGACACCGAGGAAGTCGCCCTTGTGCGTGCCGTGGTAGGTCTTGTAGGTGGTGACCACATCGCCGTGCGCGCGCTGCCAGTGGATTTCGGCGTGGAAGTCGGGGAATGCCTCGCGCAACTTGCGATACAGGCCCAACGCGCCGGCCTTGTCCGGGGTGCAATTCGGTTGCGGAGTGTGGTCCAGGAAGTCGTCCGAGAACAGCGCGTCGAACAGGGCCCAGTCACCGCCGCCCTGGACTTCCGCGGTATTGCGACGCACGACGGCCTTGGCGATCTCGCCGATGTCTTGTTGTTGCATGATTTCCTCCGTTTGTAGGGGTAGCTCTTGCTGCGAGAGGTTTGCCGTGTTCAGGCGCGAAGCTTGGCCGCCGTCTTCGCGACCAGTTTCCCCTGGTGGCGGGCGCCCGCGAGGTCGATCTCGCTCGGCTGGCGCGAGCCGTCGCCACCGGCAACGGTGGTCGCGCCATACGGGGCACCGCCGACAATCTCCGTCATGCTCATCTGGCCCTGATGGCTATATGGGAGGCCCACGATCGTCATGCCGAAGTGAAGCAGGTTGGCGATGATGGAGAAAAGGGTGGTTTCCTGGCCGCCGTGCTGTGTCGCACTCGACGAGAACGCCGCGCCGACTTTGCCGTTGAGCGCGCCGCGTGCCCAGAGGCCGCCGGCCTGGTCAAGAAACGCTGCCATCTGCGAGGACATGCGGCCGAAACGCGTACCGGTGCCGACGACGATCGCATCGTAGTGCTCGAGTTCGGCAACCGTGGCGATCGGAGCGGATTGATCAAGCTTGAAGTGAGCGCTCCTGGCAATGCCTTCCGGCACGGTCTCGGGCACGCGCTTGACGTCGACAAGAGCGCCCGCTGCGCGCGCGCCTTCGGCAATGGCATCGGCCATTTTTTCGATGTGACCGTACGACGAGTAATACAGAACAAGAACCTTGGCCATCTGAACTCTCCTGGTGGCGCGGCTCCGCGAGCCGTGTGAGTTGAATCGTAGCGGCCGCCTATCCATCTAGGTAGCCTATTTATTTCGATGAGAAGCATCTAGAAAATAGATGGATTGACGCCCTCAAAGCGACGTGCGGCCGGTGGTGACCGCGGTACGCCCTGAGCGCCGGTGTATGCTCCTGACCAGGTCGGGCTGCCAGATGCAGCATGGGGAGCGGGCCAGCTGGAACGCCGCCCTAACTGCTCGGGGCGTCAAGTCCCATCCATCCCATCCAATGGCTTCGGTTTCTTCGCGACACCATGAGACTCGTGCTTGATTTCGGACAGGCGGGCGGGGTTGCCCATTGGCAGCCATGGCAGGTGCGGCGGCCCAAGCTTTCCCGGGCCGTGTTCCTTGCTGCCGGCATGCTTGCCGCTGCCCTGCTGGGCGTGACAAGTGGGCACGCAAGCGCTGGCCAGATATGCGATGCGCCCTACATCCATGACGGCGGGAAAATCCGCTTCGAGGCGGACGGAATGACGCCGATGACGACGCTCGCATTCCTCAGCAACGTCAATGACCTGGAGCGGGATACTTGCGCGCTTGACCTGGATATTTACTCGAAGTCGGCGTTGCGCCGGTTGATGGGGCCGCCTGTGGAGACGGTACAGCATCATCGCATCGTGATCGACGAGCGGTCCGGGCAGCCCCTTGTCAGCAGCGTGAACGCGCGCGTTCACGCTTACGGCCGTTATAGCGAAATGATCGGGGAAATGAGTACGAATTCGAATGGATTGCTGCTTTATCCGCCGGCGCTGGTCGAAGGGCAGGTGCTTCCTCCAGAGACCTTCGTATCCCGCTACTACTTTCGTATCGTCGATCGTGGTACTGGCTCCACCATCTCCGAAATGGTCGCTTCCAATGTCCGCCTGACCTTGTCCGATCGCACGGTTGGCGCTCTGCAGCGCCTGACGCTCGCGTCCGGCACGCTTCTTTGCTGGCCGATCCGCTATACCAAGTTTGTGGATACGGGCAGCTTCCGGCTGGGCGACATCGTGGTCGAACTGGAGCCGACGCTGCTCGATATGACGGACTGGTATTGCCCGGCTCGGCGCTTCGTCATGCGGCAGGAAGTCCGCTACCAGAATCGGCTGCAAATCGTCGATGTGGCGGAGATTGAATAGCTGGCCATGGCCCGAGGGCGCAGCTTGGAAGGGCTGGCCACCAACCGCCGCAGCGGCCAGGCGGTGGGAGTCGCCCCGTTCCCGCGTTTATCCTCCCGCCAGGGAAATTGACTAACCGATCGGCCGGTCGGCGAATGGATCAGGTTCGCCGCAAGCCTGCGCAGGGGTCGCGGCGCTCCCGGGATGGCTGAAACAGTTGACTAGTTTTTTCATCAACATAAAATAGCTTTCACAAACATGAAAAACAGCTTGGCTTGACGGCACCCCACAAGGGGTGCGGCCTGGCCGGCATGGAGACTGCAATGACCCCCCCGTCGTCCTCACCGACTTACTTCGTCCGTGCCGAGGAAGTGCCCGGCTACCATCCGGCCAACCATGTCGGCACGCTGAACCGCCGCATCATCGGACGCGAGAATGTCGGCGCCACCCAGCTTGAAGTCATCCACGGCACCATCGAGCGCGGCAAGGGCGCCTTGCCGCACGCGCATCCCGGCATCGAGCACTGCTATGTGCTGGAGGGTCGGGCGCGCGCCGAGGTGAACGGGCAGTCGCGCGAGCTTGGCCCCGGCGATTGCTGCTTCTTCCCGGCCGAGGCCATGCATGTGTTCACGGTGATCAGCGACGAGCCCGTGAAGCTGCTGGTGATCTACGCCCCGCCTTACGAGGAATCCCCGGAGCGCGTGATCCGTCCCGCCTGAGGACAGCTGCCGACCGCTGCCGACCGCTGCTGACCGCTGCGCATTGCCGCCATTCCGCCCGGGTGCCTGCACCCGCTGCGACGTTTGTTGTTCAAGCCTGGTAGGAGAACCCGATGACTCTGTCTTCCCGACGCCGTTTGCTGGTGTGCGCCGCTATCTGGAGTGCCATGCCCGCATTGGCGTGGAGCAGCGCCTATCCCACCAAGCCGATCCGCATGGTGGTGCCTTACGCGCCGGGCGGCGCCACCGACGTAGTGGCGCGGCTGCTGTCGCAGAAGCTGGCGGAGGCCTTGAAGCAGCCGGTGGTAGTGGAGAACCGTCCCGGCGCCAACGGCATCATCGGTACCGATGCGGTTGCGCGTGCCGCGCCCGATGGCTATACGTTGCTGCTCAACACCGCCGGCGCGCAGACGCTCAGCCCCGTGCTGTACAAGGCCGGCTACGAGCCGCTGAAGAGCTTTGCGCCCATCAGCCTGATCAGCAGCATCGGTTTTGTGATGGTGGTCCACCCGTCGGTGCCGGCCAAGACCGTGCAGGAGTTTGTCGGGCTGGCTCGCGCCAAGAGCCGGCCGCTGAGCTTGTCGGCTGGCAGCAGCATGATCGAGCTGATCGGGGAGACGTTCAAATCCACTGCCGGCACGCCGGACGTGGTTAGCGTGTCGTACCGGGGCACCGGTCCGCAGATGCAGGCCGTGGTGGCGGGCGAGGTCGACATGACCATCGACCCGTTCAACTCGATGGCGATGATCCGGGCCGGCAGGCTGCGCCCGCTGGCCGTGCTGTCGCCCAAGCGCTCGCCGGCGCTGCCCGATGTGCCGACCATGCAGGAGGCCGGTATCCAGGGCATGAACTTCAATTCCTGGGCCGGCCTGCTGGCGCCGGCAGGCACGCCGAAGGAAATCGTCACCCGGCTGAACCAGGAAATCGTGCGGATCGTCGCGATGCCGGATATCAAGGAGCGCCTTGCCGCCATCGACTACGAGGCCGTCGGCAGCACGCCCGAGCAGTTCGCCACCATCATCGCCGATGACGCCGCGCGCTGGGCCAAGCTGGTAAAGGACACGAACTACAAAGAGAAGACCGCGCCATGAAGTGGCGTGGCGCCCCGTGGGCATCGCAGCGACAAAGCTAATCCACGACAACGAGATAGCTAGCCAAAAAAACAGGAGACAACACTATGCCAAGCCTCACCACGCTGCTGCGCGCCGCGCTGCCATTGCTGAGCCTCGCCGCGGCGCCGTTCGCGGCGGCGGCAGACGCGTATCCCAGCAAACCGATCCGCATGGTGGTGCCGTTCGCCGCCGGCAGCGGCACCGACGCGGTGGCCCGCATCACCGCCAAGGAGCTCGGTGATGCGCTCAAGGCCAATGTGGTGGTGGACAACCGCCCCGGGGCAAACGGCGCGATTGCCGCCGAGATCGTCGCGCAGGCCGCGCCGGACGGCTACACGCTGTTCATGACCACCAACACGACCCATTCGGCCAACCCTTCGCTGATGAAGAAGCTGCCGTACGACCCGATCCGCGACTTCACGCCGGTGGCGCGCATGGGCAACCTGCCGTTCATGCTGGTGGTCAATCCCAAGCTACCGGTCAAGACCGTGGCGGAGCTGATTGCCTACGCGCGCACGCATCCGGGCATGTCTTACGCCAGCGGCAACAGCACCGGCATCGTGTCGGGCGCCACGCTCGGGCGCATGGCCGGGCTGGACCTGTTGCATGTGCCGTACAAGAGCACGCCGCCGGCCATGACCGACGTGATTGCAGGGCAGGTGCCGATGATGTTCGTCGACGTGGCGGCCGGCATTGCCAACGTGAAGGCGGGCAAGCTGCGCGCGCTGGCGGTGACCACCGCGCAGCGCAGCCGGCTGCTGCCGGAGCTGCCGCCGCTGGCTGACACGCCTGAGCTGAAGGGCTTCGACATTACTTCCTGGAATGGCGTGTTCGCGCCGGCGAAGGCGCCCGCGGAGGTGGTCGAGCGGCTCAACCGCGAGCTGTCGCGCATCGCCGCGAGCAAGGAAGTGGCACCGCGCTTCGAGGCGCTGGGCTTTGAGGCATTCGGGCAATCGCCCAAGCAGTTCTCCGGCTTTGTGGCCGGCGAGCTGGTCAAGTGGACCAAGCTGGTCAAGGACGCTGGCATCCAGCCGGAGTGAGGCAGGCATGAACTTTGAAAGAACCCCCGAGCAGCGCGCCATCGTCGAAGCGGTGACGCAGCTATGCAGCGATTTTGGCGCCGACTACTGGTCGGGGCTGGACGACGAAGGCAAATTTCCTCACGCGTTTCACCAGGCCATGGCGCAGGCGGGCTGGCTCGGCATCGCGATGCCGGAAGCGTATGGCGGCGCCGGGCTGGGCATTACCGAGGCGGCGTTGATCATGCAGACGGTGTCGGCGTCCGGCGCGGGGTTTTCCGGCGCGTCGGCCATCCATATGAATGTGTTCGGCCTCAACCCGGTGGTGGTGTTCGGCAACGACCGCCAGAAGGAGGCGGCGCTGCCGCCGCTGATCGCCGGGACCGAGAAGGCCTGCTTCGCCGTGACCGAGCCAGACGCCGGCCTGGACACCACCCATCTCAAGACCCAGGCCGTGCTGTCGGCGGATGGCGGCAGCTATCGCGTGGACGGCCGCAAGATCTGGATCTCCACCGCGCAGGTCGCCGACCGCATGCTGTTGCTGGCCCGCACCACACCACTGGACAAGGTGGCCAAGCCGACGCAGGGGCTGAGCCTGTTCTACACGGCGCTGGACCGCAAGCACATCGAGGTGCGCGAGATCCACAAGATGGGGCGCGCCGCGGTGGACTCCAACATGCTCTTTATCGACGGGCTGACGGTGCCGGTGGCGGACCGCATCGGGGAGGAAGGGCGCGGCTTCGAGTACATCCTGCATGGCCTCAATCCCGAGCGCATCCTGATTGCCGCCGAAGCCGTCGGCCTTGGCCGCGTCGCGCTGGAGGCGGCAACACGGTATGCCAAGGAGCGCACCGTGTTCGGGCGCCCGATCGGCCAGAACCAGGGCATCCAGCATCCGCTGGCGCAAGCGTGGATGGCGCTGGAAGCCGCTGACATGATGGTGTGGAAGGCAGCCTGGCTGTACGACAACGGCAAGCCTTGCGGGGCCGAGGCCAATACCGCCAAGTACCTCGCGGCGGAGGCCGCGCACCAGGCCTGCCAGACCGCGGTCCTGACGTTGGGCGGCATGGGCTATGCGCGCGAATACCAGGTGGAGCGCTACCTGCGCGAGTCCTATATCCCGCGGATTGCTCCGGTCAGCGCGCAGCTCATCATGTGCCATATCGCTGAGCGCGTGCTGGGTTTGCCGAAGTCGTATTGATCCCGCTCTTGATGCATTGCCTGCTAATCCGTCCGGCGGCATTGCCATTCTTTCAGCGATGAAAACAATAAAAAAATGCGCCGCATTTTCCATGCGGCGCATTTTCATTTCAGGAAGTCAGCCTGCGCTACAGCCGGCCCATGACCACCAGGATCACGACGATCAGCACGACCAGGCCGAGGCCGCCGCTGGGGTAGTAGCCCCATCCCGTGCTGTACGGCCACGTTGGCAGTGCGCCGATCAGCAGCAGGATAAGAAGGATAAGCAGGATCGTACCGATGGCCATGATTGGCTCCTTGATGGGGGATCAGCGTGGGATTCGCGCTATCTCGTGATCTCGTTGTGTCTCTTTACTTGCCCAGTTCGTGGCCGATGACGCCGCCAACCACCGCGCCGCCAATCGTGCCGGCGGTGCTGCCGTGCGACAGTTCATGGCCAGCCACGCCGCCAGCCACTGCGCCGGTAGCCGTGCAAGCGTTCAATCCGATCAGTAGTGCGGCGCCCGCGATGAGCGCGCTTGCCAGTCTCAACATGTTGGTCTCCTACGTGCTTGATGCCGCGTACGGCACTGAAGGCGCTAACGGGCGCGCCTGCCATGCCTACAAGATAGCCGGGTGCGCAGACCGGCCCAGCGGGACGGCCTCTGATATGGATGTAGGAATTGGATGACGCCGCGAGCGCGGCGTCAGGAAGGAAGCTGGAGGGTGGGGGTGACGAACAGCCGGCGAAGCGGGCAGCACACGTGCCCGGCAGCCGTTCGGTCAGCGCAGGATCACCGCAGGATCAACGCAGGCGCTTGATCAGCGAGGAGGTGTCGGCACGGCCGCAGCCGTCTTGCTGCAGGTCCGCGTAGAACTGGTCCACCACGGCGGTGACCGGCAGGCTGGCGCCGTTGCGGCGCGCCTCGTCCAGGCACAGGCCCAGATCCTTGCGCATCCAGTCCACCGCGAAGCCGAAATCGAACTTGTCTTCGATCATGGTGGGGCCGCGGTGTTCCAGCTGCCAGGAGCCGGCAGCGCCCTTGCTGATCACGTCCAGCACCACCTTCATGTCCAGGCCGGCGCGCTCGCCAAAGGCGATGGCTTCGGACAGGCCCTGCAGCAGGCCAGCGATGCAGATCTGGTTAACCATCTTGGCCAGCTGGCCCGCACCGCAGCCGCCAATGCGGGTGACGGCGCGCCCATAGGCGCCCAGGACTGCTTCGACCCGGCTGAACACGGCCTCGTCGGCACCGCACATGATGGTCAGGATGCCCTTTTGCGCGCCGACTTCGCCGCCCGAGACGGGCGCGTCGACAAAGTGCAGACCCCGTTCGCTAGCCGCGGCATACAACTCGCGCGCCACATTGGCGCTGGCCGTGGTGTGGTCCACGAACACGCAGCCTTCCGGCGCGTTGCTGTAGGCGCCGTCCTTGCCAGCGAGCACCGAGCGCAGGTCATCGTCGTTGCCCACGCAGGAGCAGACCACTTCGGCGCCTTGCGCTGCCAGCGCCGGCGTGGCAGCCGACTTGCCGCCGAACGCCGCGACCCACTGCTCGGCCTTGCTAGCCGTGCGGTTGTAGACGGTGACCTGATGGCCGTTGGCGGCGAGGTGGCCCGCCATGTGATAGCCCATGACACCCAGGCCGATAAATGCAACGCGCATGACTTGAAAACTCCGAAGCCCGAGTTTGGCGGCGGGCGAGTGTATGGCCAGGTGGGCAACCCACCGAAGCCGGGAATGCTGCCATTCTTGCACTGCAACGTCAACAAGCGCTGGCGTGGGAAATTGTCGTGCGTACTCGCGTGTCGGGCGCAGCGAGCCGGCCAACAAGCCTCAGCGCATGCTGCGGTTACTGACTACCAAGCGATGGCCGCGCTAGCTGCCGATAGGCAGCGGGCTTCATGGCGCTGAAGGCACGCCGATCGAACCGGTTGACGGTAGTCGACGTGGCCGCGGCGCTAATGCAAGCGGCGCCGCTGCGTCTTCCAGAAGGCGTTGCACCTTGCGCGCGATCTCCGCCTTGGCCAGCCGGGCGCAGCATGGCGTTGCCATCACTCAGCAGGCGGTGGACGGGCTGGCTGCCTGGTAGGCCCGGCGGGGCAGGCTATTCGAAAGACACCTGGCCCGAACCGGTACGGCTGACGGCGCGCTGGTGCGGCTTGCCGGCAACGACGATGTCGCCCGATCCCGTCAGTGCCACGCTGGCCGCATCCGACGCATAGCCGAGGATGCGGCCCGAGCCGCTGAGCTGCGCGTCCAGCCTTTGTGCGCGCAAGGCGCTGGCATCCACCTCGCCGGAGCCGGAGATGGCGGCGCGCAAGCTGCCCACCGTGCCCTCGGCAACGATCGAGCCGGAACCGGACAGGCGCAGGTCGATGGATGCCTCGTGCAGGCCGGACGCCCGCAGGGTGCCGGCGCCGGGAATACTGACCGCCTGCAGCGATGGCCCGGTAATGGCTACCCTGAGCGGCGCCGCGAGCACGACCGGCGCGCTCAGGCCGATGGTCAGTTTGCCGTCGGCCAGGGTGGTGAGCACCAACGGCAGGACGTCCGCGGGGCCGGTGATGGAAACGGAGTGCGTGCGCGAAGCCGAGAACAGCGCATCGACCGGGGCATTGAGCTGCACGCTGGAGAACGCGCCGACCAGGCGCTGCTCGGTCTTCTCGGGGCCACCTCCCTTGGTAGCGTCATGGGAAGTCACCACCTGGCCATTGACGATGACGACACTGCTGCCGGATGCGCCCGATGCGGAAATGCCGCTCTGGTTGATGACAACGGTACTTTGCTGGGCCAGCGCCGCGCTGGCAAGGCAGCCGGATGCCACCCAGGTGGCGCGTAGCAGGTTGATGCGGGTCATGTCGATCCTTCAGGCTGGCTGGCTTCCCGGTGAAACGTGTACTTGTCCTTGCCGGTCCTCTTTGAATCATAGAGCGCTTCATCGGCTTTGATGAGCGCCTGGTGAGCGTGTCGCCGCAGACCAGGTGGGTGACGCCAATGCTGATGGTCACGGGTGCGCCGATGGCACGTACCGGATGCTGCCGCATAGCAGGTCGATGCGGATTTCCGTCTCGGCGCGCGTCATCCCCTTGAGATAAATGCCGAATTCTTCTGCGCCCAGGCGCGCGTACTGGCAATCCCCATCACCAGCTTGATCCCAGCGGCCACGTGCTTGAGCACTTCGTCGCCGATGTCGTGGCCATAGCGGTCATTGACCTTCTTGAAGTCGTCGATGTCCTGCACCGGCTTGTTCAGCAACGCGGACTCAACGGTGCGAAACACCATTCGACTCGCCTCTGGAGGATCAGATGGTCAGGTGGGGCAGGGCCGTACAACGAATAACGAATCCAGCGGCAATCATGCAAGGACTGGAAGCGCGCGGGCGCCGGGCGCAACCAGTTTCACACGGGCGTTTCGACGCCCTGGCCGAGCACGGAGCGGGGCGCTCATTTTCCGTTGCCGCGCTTGGTGGCGCGGCGCTCACACGCCTGCATCGCGGGGTTCCCTGTGGCGGGTCCCGATGCCTATGCTAGAGGTGGCGGTGGATCGCTTCGACTGAAGTGGCGGTCGTCGCCGAAGTCGGGTATCCCAGCGCAAAACGCCGCGATGCCCGGCGTTGTGCCAGGGCCGGAATGCACGATCCGGCGCGGGCGGTTCGTACGATTCGCGTTGGCAGTTGAGTAGGAGGAAACATGAGAACGCTGGGCTTGCTGTTCGCCACCACGTTGGCGATGGCGTCGCCGCTGCACGCATACGCAGCGGGTTGCCAATATGACATGCAGTGCAAAGGGGATCGGATCTGCCAGAAGGGCCAATGCATGTCTCCGGATGACGACGACCAGAGCGTCGACCAGCCCGCCAAGCCGCCAGCCTCTCGCATTGCTCCCGCGCCGGTGCCCGCCGCCAGCCAGGTGCCAGCGCCCATGTCCTCCCGCATGGCGAAGAGCGCGCCGCCTGCAACGCCCGTCCCGGGCGAGCCGCGCTTTTGCTGCACGGTAGCGGGCAGGCTCAAGCCATATAACAACGCGGCCTTCGACGCCGATACCATTGTCGGCGACGCTTGCCAGGGCATGACCAACTCGGGCAAGCCAGTGCCCGGCACCGCCTGCCAATGACGCAACATGGAGCCTGCGCGAGCGCTGATCCAGGCTTACCGGATCAGCGCTTTTTTTGATGAGCGAGGCGGGCAGCGCATTGCTGCTGGAAGACGTGACCGGCGATGCGGCGGCCTCGATGCTGGTCATCGACAAGTACCGCGCCGGGCGCCGGGTTTATTCGGCTGGCTTGTCCGGCTCCACGACCGGCTCCACAACGTCGGCCGGTGCCACCAGCAGCGCTGTCTTGCGCGGCGCGGCTTCGACTGTTGCTTGCGGCAGCGGCTTGCCGCCTGGCAGGTAGGCCGCGACCCACCCTGTTATCGCCGCGCCCATGGTGGGCAGCCCGTTGCTGTACTCCGGCAGGAAATCCCGGCCCATCAAGCACCACTGAAACGGGTCCTGGCCGCCGATCGCGGCGAAATGGCGTTGGACATTGTCGGAAAAATCAGCGTTCGCGCCAAACACGATCTCGATCAGGCTGTGGGTGTAGGCGGCAATGTGCTGCGCCATCACGTCGGCCAGCTCGGGCCGGAACGTGGTGAAGCTGAAGGGTTGCGCGGCCGCCTCGCGCAGGTAGTCGGTGCCCTCGGCGATGAGCGTCTTTGCCGTTTGCAGGTTCAGCGCGCTGATCTTCTGCGCCACCTGCGCCCAGGGGCTTGCCAGGCCGAAATCGATGACCGGGTAAGGCAGAGGCGCCTCGACGAGTTCAGCGTGAGAGGGGGTAGCCATGAGCGTCTCCGATAGTTCATGACGAGGCAACGCGTCCGAAGGGATTTCGTCGGTGGCAATCGTCACTTGCTGCGCCGCAGCATTGCGCTAGTCATCATAGGCGGAATCGTCGGGGTGTCAAGGCGTGAGATGGCAGGCGCCCGCCCCGTCACATGAGGGCGGGGCGGGCAAACTGCTTCCGGTATCGGGCGGTGGGGCCCGCGACGACGCTTACTCTGGCTTGACGCCCGCTTCCCGGATTACCGCGGTCCACTTCGCCAGCTCGGACTTGATGCGGGCCTGGGTCTGCGCCGGCGTGGTCCAGGTGGCGATGGCGCCTTGCTTGAGCAGGGAGGCCTTCGCGTCGGGCTCGGCCAGGATCTTCTTGAGTTCGGCGTTGAGCCGGTCCACCACCGGGGCGGGGGTGCGGGCCGGGGCCACGATGCCGAACATGGAGTTGACCTCGAAGTCCTTCAGGCCCGCTTCATTGGCAGTCGGCACGTCGGGCAGCGCGGCCACGCGCTCGCTGGTGGTGACGGCCAGCGCGCGGATCTTGCCGCCCTTTACGTAGGACTGCGCCGCCGGCACGGTCTCGATCATGCTGAGCACCTGCCCGCCGATCAGGTCGGTCATGGCGGGGCCGCTGCCTTTGTACGGTACATGCAGCATGTCCACGCCGGCCATGCGCTTGAACATCTCGCCGGCCAAGTGCTGCGGCGAGCCATTGCCGGCGGAGGCAAAGGTGATCGCGCCAGGGGTGGATTTTGCCAGCGCGATCCGCTCCGGCAGGCTGTTCGCCTTGACGCTGGGATTGACCACGAACACCAGCGGCACGGTGCCGACGATCGCCACCGGTGCGAAGCTCTTTTCGATGTCGTAGGAAACGCGGTTCTTGTATAGCGCCGCGTTGATCGCGTGGCTAGTCAGCGCACCCATCAGCAGGGTGTAGCCGTCGGCCGGCGACTTGGCGACGAGTTCCGCGCCGATATTGCCGGCCGCGCCGGCCCGGTTGTCGACCACGACCTGCTGGCCCAGCGCGGTGGACAGGTGCTGCGCCAGGGTGCGGCCGATGACGTCGGTGGCGCCACCTGGCGGATAGGGCACGACCAGGCGGATCGGCTTGGTGGGATAGTCGGCGGCCGCGGCCGGGCCAGGCCAGGCGCCCGCCAGCAAGGCGCCGGCGCTGGCCAGGGCAGAAAGCAACAGATGGCGCCTGCGCGCGAAAACGCCGCGGCGAGCGGGGCGTCGAATGCCGGTCATAGGGGAATCTCCTGCGCCGGGTTGATATGGATGGGAAGGCACAGCAAGGCTGTGCAGCGTGGGACGCCCGGCTCGTCGCTACGGCAGAGTGTAGGGTCCGTCTCTTGATGGAAGAATCAGAAGTTTTCTATCGACTGATCTGTATTTTCAATTAAAGGTGAGGGGTGGAGCTTTCCATTGCGGCGGGGCGGCAAGGCCAGATATGATGCTCACCTCGATTATCAATAATATTATTGGAGATAAGCATGGCCGGCCCCCACGATTCCCCCAAGGACCCTTTCGCCTCGGCACAGGGGGGGCAGGACCCCTTCGAGCCGGCGCATGACGCCGAGAGCGGCCTGGGCAAGGGCCTGACCAACTATGGCGATAAAGGGTTCTCACTGTTCCTGCGCAAGGCCTTTATCAAGGGCGCGGGCTATACCGACGACGCGCTTTCCCGTCCGGTGATCGGCATCGTCAACACCAACAGCAGCTACAACCCCTGCCATGGCAACGCGCCGCAATTGGTGGAAGCCGTCAAGCGCGGTGTCATGCTGGCAGGCGGCCTGCCGGTGGACTTTCCCACCATCTCCGTGCATGAGAGCTTCTCGGCGCCCACCAGCATGTACCTGCGCAACCTCATGTCGATGGACACCGAGGAAATGATCCGCGCGCAGCCCATGGACGCGGTAGTGCTGATCGGCGGTTGCGACAAGACCGTGCCCGCGCAGTTGATGGGCGCGGCCTCGGCCGGGGTGCCGGCGATCCAGCTCGTCACCGGCTCCATGCTCACCGGCTCGCATCGCGGCGAGCGCGTGGGCGCGTGCACTGATTGCCGCCGCTATTGGGGCCGCTACCGCGCCGAGGAGATCGATGCGCCCGAGATTGCCGACGTAAACAACCAACTGGTAGCCAGCGTGGGCACCTGCTCGGTGATGGGCACGGCCAGCACCATGGCCTGCCTGACCGAAGCGCTCGGCATGATGGTGGCGGGTGGCGCATCGGCCCCGGCGGTCACCGCCGACCGCGTGCGGGTGGCCGAGCGCACCGGCACCACCGCCGTGGCCATGGCCCGCTCCGGGCTGACGCCGGACCGCATCCTGACTGGCAAGGCTATCGAGAACGCCATCCGCGTGCTGCTGGCCATCGGCGGGTCCACCAACGGCATCGTGCACCTGACCGCCATCGCCGGCCGCCTAGGCATCGACATCGACCTGGCGGGGCTGGACCGCATGAGCCGCGAGACGCCGGTGCTGGTGGACCTGAAGCCCTCCGGCCAGCATTACATGGAAGACTTCCACGCGGCGGGCGGCATGCCCGCGCTGCTGCGCGAGCTGCGCCCGCTGCTGCATCTGGACACGCTGACGGTCTCCGGCCGCACACTGGGCGAAGAACTCGACGCGGCACCCGCCCCGTTCGCGCAGGATGTGATCCGCCCGTTCGACGCACCAATCTATCCGGTGGGCGGCCTGGCCGTGCTGCGCGGCAACCTGGCTCCGGGCGGCGCCATCATCAAGCAGTCCGCCGCTGATCCGGTGCTGATGGAGCATGAAGGGCGCGCCGTGGTGTTCGAAGATGCCGAGGACATGGCGTTGCGCATCGACGACGATGCGCTGGACGTGAATGCCGACGACATCCTGGTGCTCAAGCGCATCGGGCCGACCGGCGCGCCCGGGATGCCCGAGGCCGGCTACATGCCGATTCCCAGGAAGCTGGCGCGCGCCGGCGTGAAGGACATGGTGCGCATCTCGGACGGCCGCATGAGCGGGACCGCGGCCGGCACCATCGTGCTGCACGTGACGCCGGAAGCCGCCATCGGCGGCCCGCTGGCCCACGCGCGCAACGGCGACCGCATCCGCCTGTCGGTGGCGCGGCGCGAAATCTCCCTGCTGATCGACGACGCGGAACTGGCCCGCCGCGCGGCCGAGCACGAAGTGGTGCGTCCCACCGCCGAGCGCGGCTATCGCAAGTTGTTCCTGGCCACGGTGACGCAGGCCGACCAGGGCGTGGACTTCGATTTTCTGCGTGCCGCGCAGACCAGCGAAACCGTGCCGCGCAAGTCCTGAGAGTCCTGCCATGGATCGACCAACCCGTGCCGGTACGCACACACAAGCGGCGCATGGCATTCAGGGCGATGCCTCCGGCGGTAGCGCGCATGCCATGCTGGCCGCCGCCGCGATCCTTGAGGAAGACATCGTCTTTGGCTTGCTGAGTCCGCGCGAGCGGCTGGTCGAAGACGACCTGATGGCGCGCTTCAACCTGAAGCGCCATGTGGTGCGCCAACTCTTGGCCACGCTCGAAGGCATGGGCCTGGTCGAACGCAAGCGCAACGTTGGCGCGGTGGTGCGCGCCTTTCCGGCGCGCGAGGTCATGGAGCTGTACGCACTGCGCGAAGTGCTGGAAACGCACGCCGCCAGCCTGATTGCGCTGCCGGTACCGGCTGCGCGGTTGCAGGCGCTGGTGGCCGTGCAGCAGGAGCACGACGTTGCGGTGGCGGCGGGTGATGCGCGTGCCGTGTTTCGCATCAACCAGCGCTTTCACCGGGAGTTGTTCGCCCTGGTCGACAACACGGTGCTGCGGCAGGCCATCGAGGAATACGCCCGCCGCGCCCATCCGATCCGCTTTGGCTCGCTGGCTGCAGCGGGCTATCGCGAGCGTGCCAGGCAGGAACACTGGGCCATGATCGAGGCCTTGCGCGCGGGCCGGCGCGAGGATCTTGTCGCGCTATGCCGTAGCCATCTGCTGCCTTCGCGCGATGCTTACCTGGCGGCGGAGCGGGAGCGTGCCGGAGGGCCCGCTTAGTACATTACATTATTTGTCTCATGGGCGCGGTTAATAGAAATATTGAAATGAATCAATACGCCGCTCGAGGGGAAACTTGAAATTCTTGTTCGGATCTTTAACCTCGCGAGCCCGCATTTGCGCGTTGCAGCAGGAATATTAGCCGGCGGGCCGTGCTAAAATCGGCACCTTCTGAAGATTGTCGGTCTGCAAAAGAGATGTCAGCGCAACCGTGTAAGCCGCTTCCGGAGCGCTCGCCCAAAATGGGGCTTGGCCGTTTGATCTTGCTCCTGGCCCTGGGGTCGGTCCTGCTGACCATGGCCAATACGCTGTACTCCAGTTACCGCGTGCAGCGTGACCTGCTGATCCGCAATACGCTGGAAGCCAATCGCGTTTATGCGGCAAAACTGGCGGAGTCCACGGAAACCCATCTCGACAGCACCATGCAGCAACTGGCGTATAGCGCCAGCGTGCTCGCCAGGGGCATGGATAATCCGGCCCGCGTGAGCGAGGAGGCGGAGCGCCTGCGCTTGCAGACCAAGAGCCTGAACTCGGTTGCCATCGTCCGCGAGGACGGCATGGTGCTTGCGGTGTCGCCAGCGGCCCTGCGCCGGGCCGGATCGAGCGTAAAGACCGATTGGGGGCATAAGCTCCTGGCTACCCGCACCCCGGCAATCAGCGAGCCTTTCACTTCGGCCAGCGGGCGGTTGATTATCTTTATTTCCCACCCCATTATTAATTCCGCGGGCAAGCTGCTCGGCTATGTCGGGGGCACGATTTATCTGAATGCCAAGAACCTGCTGCATAAGATTCTCGATAGCCATTATTATCGGGATAGCTCTTACGTATATGTGGTCGACCGCAAAGGCACGGTGATTTTTCATCCGGACGACTCCCATGTTGGCAAGTCGATCTTCAAGAATGCAGTCGTACTGGCGGTAACCAGCGGCACGGCGGGCGCCCAGCAGATACTGAACCAATATGGTGTCGAGATGCTTGCCGGCTATGCGCCGGTCGCGTCCACCGGGTGGGGCATCGTGGCGCAGAGATCCACGCAAGCCACGCTGGCCGATCTGAGTGACCTGGTGTTGGTGACGTTCGGCAACAGCATGCCATTCCTGCTCCTGTCGCTGGTCCTTATCTTGTGGTTTTCCCGCTGGATCTCGCGGCCGCTGGGACAGTTGGCCGATCACGCGAGGATGGGGACCACGCCCGATGGGATGGAGAGGATCGAGCGGATCCAGGCCAGGTATGTCGAAGCCGATCGCCTGAAGAAAGCACTGCTGCGGGGCATGAGCCTGACCAGCAGCAAGCTGGACCGGCTCAACCATGAAACCATCACCGATGCGCTGACGGGCTTGCGCAATCGCCGCGGGCTGGGCAACGCACTCAGCCTGTACGAACTCAGCGGGCAGTCCTTTGCCGTCATCACGCTCGACGTGGACCACTTCAAGTCGATCAATGACCGTTACGGGCACCATGTCGGTGATGAGGTGCTCAAGCACATCGCTGGCCTGATGCGGGCCGGTTCCCGGGGCGGCGATGTGACATGCCGCAGCGGCGGGGAGGAGTTCGTCATCTTGCTGCCTGGCACGACCGTGGAGAATGCGTTCCTGATTGCTGAGCGCTTGCGCGAGGCCGTGGAAAAGGCGCCCAACCCCACCGGTGGCATGGTGACGATTTCGCTTGGCGTCGCGCATTTTCCTGCGTCGGCGGAAGAGGTCGGCGATGTGCTGAAAAAGTCGGATATCGCGCTCTATCAGGCCAAGCGCCACGGGCGCAACCACACAGTCCGGTACCAGCCGGAGCCGGCTGCCCTGGCGGATTCCCCCTGATCGTGCCGGTAGCGCCGCCTGGCGCTGGGCGGCCCTTACCACGGCCACCACGCCGGACACGCCGAGCAACTGGTCGGCGAGCAGATAGAGCGGATAGGGCAGCGCCAGCGTCAGCGCGCCCTCGGCCAAGGCCAGTCCGGCCAGGCGCTGTCGGCTCCGAACATGCCGCGATATCGCGCGCGCTTTCAAGCCTTGTGCGTTTTGCTTACCGCTTCGCGCGATCCCGTCCCGGCTCGCTCATGCCGGTTCGGCCACGCCGCCGCCGGTTTGGGCCAGGTGGGCGCGCAGCACGCCGACCAGCGCCGCCGCCGCGGGCGACAGGCTGCGGTTGCGCGCCGTCACCAGACCGATCGAGCGCTCCGTCACGGGCGCGGTGAGCAAGCGCTCGACGATGCCGGCCTGGCGCACCGTGCCGGCCGCGATCTCCGGCAGCGCGGCCACGCCGAAGCCGCATTCGACCATGGCCGCGATGGTGGCCAGGTGCTCGGCTTCGAACACCGGCTGGAAACGGATGCGGTTCTGCAGGAAGGCCCATTCGGCGTGCTGGCGCACGCTGCTGGGGTGCGTCATGGAAACATGCGCGGCGTCAACCGTATCGGCCCAGCGCACCGGCCCCTTGCCGTGGGCCAGCGGGTGCTCGCTGGGAATCAGCAGCACGAAGCGGTCGGACATCATGGGGTCGTAGTGCAGGTCCGCCTGTTGCGGGTCGGCCGCGGTCAGCGCGAAGTCGACCTCGCCCGCGCGCACCAGGTCAAAGGCCGGGCCGGAGAGCGTATCGAAGACCTTGAGCGTAACCTTGGGATGCTCCCGCCGGTAGGCCATCAGCACGCGCGGCAGCAGGCGGGCGGCCAGCGAGGGCAGGGCGGCCACCGCAACGTGGCCGCGCTCGGCGCTGGCAATGCCGCTCACCGCGTCGATGGCGTCCCGGAAAGCGGCCTGCAGGATCGCTGCCTGCTGCATGAAGACCTCGCCCGCCGCGGTCAGCCGCACGGTGCGGGTGGTACGGTCGAACAGCCGCACGCCCAGGGACTCCTCGATGCGCAGGATCTGGGTGGACAGCGCCGATTGCGACAGGTGCAACTGTCCCGCCGCCTGCCGGAAGTTCAGGGTCCGGCCGAGCACCAGGGTGGTCTCGACATCGCGCATCGACAGGTTGATCTTCACGGCATGGATGGCAGATTGATCTTGATAGTCGATCATTCTATCCAGAAAATCTGATTCATCAATCAAAGCGGCTTGTCTACACTCATGGTCAATTCTGCTGAACCCGGGCCGTGATACAGGAAAAGCGCCGTTTTAGCCATATTTTGCGGCAATGGCGGGTTCAGTCGCCCAACGACAACGCCAGACAGTACAAAGGATGCCCATGCCCGACGCCGCCCACTTTTCGCTAGCCGCTCCCGGCACCGCACACGCCGTGGTGGTAGGTGGCGGCACCATGGGCGCAGACGTGGCCGTGGTGCTCACGCGCGCGCACTGCCGCACTACCGTGGTCGAGCCTGACGCGCAGCGCGCTGGCGCGGTGGCGGCAAGGGTCGCCGCCAATCTCGCGGCCATCTGCACGGCTGCCGAGGCCGGCCTGGCGGGATTGACGGTAGCCGCAGGGCTCGACGCGATCGACTGGGGCACGGTCGACCTGGTGATCGAGTGCATCCCCGAGCGGCTCGATATCAAGCGCGCGCTGTTCGCCGACCTGGCGGTGCGTGCGCGCCCGGATGCCATTCTCGCCAGCAATAGCTCGAGTTTCCCGATCAGCGCCATCGGCGAGGGCTTGCCCACCCGAGAGCGCATGCTCGGCCTGCATTTCTTCATGCCGGCGCACCTGGTGCCGCTGGTGGAGGTGGTGCTGGGCGAGGGCAGCGCCGAGGCCGCTGCCGACGTCTTGATCGGCTTCATGCGCCGTTGCGGCATGGTGCCGGTCAAGGTGAAGAAGGACCTGCCGGGGTTCCTCGCCAACCGCCTGCAGCACGCCCTGTCGCGCGAAGCCTTCGACCTGATCGACCGCGGCATCGCCTCGCCCGAGGATGTGGATGCGGCGGTGCGCTTTGGCTTCGGCTTTCGCTTCCTGGCGGCCGGGCCGGTCATGCAGCGCGACCACGCCGGCATCGATGTGCACGCGGCGGCCGGGGCTACCATGTATCCCACTTTCAACAACGCGGCCGAACCGGCCCGCTGCCTGACCGAGCGCGCGGCGGACGGCCGCCACGGCATGAAGAGCGGCGAAGGCTTCTATCGCTGGACGCCAGAGACCATCGCCGCGGAACGCGAGCGCTATGATCGCTTGCTGCGCGCGGGGCTCGACCTGATCGCGCCGGAACTGCCCAAGATCGAACCCTGAACCCCACAAGGTCGCCAAGAGCACCAGGAACACCAAGAGCGCAATATGAGTGAACACACCTTGTTGGCGAATTCGCCGCTGATCATTACCGTCGCGCCCAATGGTGCCTACAAGACCGCCAAGGACCACCAGGCCGTGCCGCTGACCGCGGCGGCCCTGGCGGCAGACGCGCGGGCATGCCTGGAAGCCGGCGCGGCCATGATGCACATGCATGTGCGCCAGCCCGACGGCCGCCATTCCCTGGATCCGCAGATTTATCGCGAAGCGCTTGCCGTGGTGAAGCAGGAAGTGGGCGATGCCCTGCTGGTGCAGGTGACCAGCGAAGCCGCCGGCATCTACCGCGCGGCCGAGCAGATCGCGATGGTGCGCGAACTGCGGCCCGAGGCAGTCTCCATCGGGCTGCGCGAGATCGCCGTGCCGGACATCCCCGAGGCCGAGCTGGCCGGTTTCCTGGCCTGGCTGGCGCGCGAGCGGGTGATGACCCAGGTCATCTTGTACGACGCGGCCGACGTGGCGCGCTGGCAAGCGCTGCGCGCGCGCGGGCTGGTGCCGCCGGGCGCGTGGTCGGTGCTGTTTGTGCTGGGCCGGTATTCGGCGGGACAGGTATCGTCGCCGCGCGACCTGCTGCCGTTCCTGCAGGTCTATGACGGCACGCTGCCGTGGGCGATCTGCGCCTTCGGGCGCGAGGAGAATGCCTGCGTGACCACCGCCGCCGCGTTCGGCGGGCATGTGCGGGTGGGCTTCGAGAACAACCTGAAGCTGCGCGACGGCAGCACCGCGCCAGGCAACGCGGCCCTCGTTGGGCAGGCGGCCGAAGGCGCGCGCACGCTTGGGCGCCCGCTAGCTTCGGCCGACGAGGCCAGGCAGATCTACAGCGAGATTCGCTGATCGGCGGCGATCAGCGCCGGTGCTCATGCGCCGTCGCTGAAGGCGTCGCGGGTGCCGTTGCGAGCGCCGTCGGTGAACGGATCCCGCGCGCCGGCGCGCGCGCCGTCGGTGAACGGGTCGCGCGGGCCGAGCTTGCTGGCGCCCTGCGTGTAGATGTCCCGCGCCTGGCTGGTGGCCGCGCCATCAAGATACGGGTCCACGCTGCGCGGGGCGGCGCTGGCGAGGCTGGCGACACCGCCAAGGGTGGCGGCCAGGGCGGCGGCGAGCAGGGCTTGCTTGAGAGTACGCATCGTTTTCTCCGAGGATTCGAGGGGTGGGCGATCTCTTTCGATCGACCGTGCTGGCAGTCTAAGAAACAGGCACCGACGACAACATGACCGGCACATGACAATGCTGTCATGCAGCACGCCTTGCCCGGACGGCATTCCTTGTCCACCGCCCCTGCGTTTTTCCGCAACCTCCAATTCCTTCCAAGTTCGCGCAATTTCTTGCCGCAGCGCCCCAACTTTTGCCAACAGGCGTTACCTCGCAAATCCTGGCGCGTAACGTGGCTCAGGCACGCCCAAATCGTGTCGAAATGTGCCAAAAATCTCATAAATTCTTAATGATTGGCGGAAACGCGCAATCAAGCTATGCTTGCCCGATTGTCGGGCACGCGGCACACCATCTGGTCGTCAAAGGCGGCTGCGGGGGCTGGGCAAGGGGGCCGGCATGGCCGGTGGCCGCGGGCGCGGGCGCGGGCGCGGACACCATGGCCGGCAATCACATAAGGCCTGAAAAGGTCGAGAAACATGACGCTTTACCAGATCAAACCGAAGTTCCAGGCCCTTCTGCGGCCGTTGGTGACGCGCCTCGCCGCGCGCGGCGTCACCGCCAACCAGGTCACGCTGGCTGCGGCGGGCGGGTCATTGGTGGTGGGTGCCCTGGTGGCCGCGCTGGCCTGGCTGCCCGGCGTCTTCCTACTGATGCCGATCTGGCTGTTCGTGCGCATGGCGCTGAACGCCATCGACGGCATGCTGGCGCGCGAGCACGGCCAGCAGAGCGTGCTTGGCGCCTATCTCAATGAACTTGGGGACATCGTCTCCGATATTGCGCTGATCCTGCCGTTTGCCCTGGTTGCGCCGTTTGGTGCCGGCGAAATCATGGTGTTCGCGCTGCTCACGGTCAGCCTGGCGCGCAGGGTCGCATGATGCTGCGCCAGCAGGCCGAAGGCGGGGCCGCGGACATCGCCGCGGGGGAGCCGGGCGCTGGCGGGGCTCGCCCCTGGGGCCTTGCCCTGGTCCTGCTGGCCGGCATGGGCGCCTTGTTTTTCTCGTCCTATGGGCTGGCCAACTGGCTGGCGAGCCAGCGTCCCGACGTCCCGTTCTTCTACTTTGAATGGGAGCGGCACATTCCCTTTGTGCCCTGGAGCATCGTGCCGTACTGGTCGATCGACCTGCTCTACGGCCTGTCCTTTTTCCTCTGGCGCAGGCGTGCCGATCTGCTCGTCCATGCCAAGCGCTTGCTGGCGGCGCAGCTGATCTCGGTTGCCTGCTTTATTGCCTTTCCGCTGCGTTTTGCCTTCGATCGCCCGCAGGCCGGCGGCGTGCCCGGCCACCTCTTCACGCTGCTGGGCGGCTTTGACAAGCCGTTCAACCAGGCGCCATCGCTGCACATCAGCCTGCTGGTGATCCTGTGGGTGGCCTACGCCATGCACGCGCGCGGCGGCTGGCGCTGGCTGCTGCACGGCTGGTTCGCGCTGATCGGGGTGTCAGTGCTGACCACTTACCAGCACCATGTCATCGACGTGCCCACGGGCTGGCTGCTGGGCTGGTTCTGCGTCTTCCTGTTTCCCTTCGGGCAGGGGCAGGGCACTGCAGAGCCCGCTGCCAGCGCGCGCACGCGGCAGCTTGCCAGGCGTTACGCCATGGGTGCACTGGCCGGCGGGGCGGCGGCACTGGCGCTGTCGTCTACCTCGGCCCTCGCAGCGTTGCTGCTAGGCTGGCTGGCCCTGTCGCTGGCTTGCGTCGCGGCGATCTACCGGCGGGGCATTCCGGCCTTGTTCCAGAAGCGGCACGACGGCACCATGCCGATGGCGGCGCGCTGGGTGCTGGCGCCTTACCTGCTGGGCGCGTTGGCTAACTCACGCTGGTGGACGCGCCGCCAGCCCGGCGCCAGCCAGATCGTGCCCGGCCTCTGGGTCGGCCGTTTCCCGGGCGGTACCGAGCTACGCCGCCTAGGGGCGGATGCCGTGCTCGACCTGACCGCCGAGCTGCCGCGGCTGGCGGATGCTACCTTGTATCGATGCGTGCCGGTGCTGGACCTGACCGTGCCCGCGCAGGCGCAACTGGACGAAGCCGTGGCCGTGCTTGAAGCCTGGCACCGCGATGGTCGCAATGTGCTTGTATGCTGCGCGCTTGGCTATTCGCGCAGCGCGCTGGTGGCCGCCGCATGGCTCGCCGGCCACGCCGGCGCGCACGACGCCGGGCAAGCGCTGGCCTTGCTGCGCAAGGGGCGTCCGGCCGTGGTGCTGGGCCCGGACAGCGTGGCTGCGCTGTCGCACTTCATCCGCCGCCGGCAGGCGGCCGCACAGTTTCCAGGGGGAGCAGGCCATGTCGGTTCCGATGCATGACGACTACCACCTTGACGCTGCCGCCGGGCACTGGGTGGCGCAGGCCGCGGCGGGGGGCCTCGATGGCGCGGGCCGTGTGCTCTGGGCCGGGCTGGTGCTGGCACTGATCAACCTGCTGCTGGCCGGTACCCTGTCGCCGGCGGGGCAGGTCTATCTGGTGCTCGGCATCGTAGCGGCGCTGCTCGGCGCGGTCCAGCTGTGGCTGCTGATCCGCGCGGCAATCGACCGCCGCTTGTTCGCGGCGCTTGCCGAGGCCCTGCGCATCGCCGACCCGGTCTCGACGCTGGCCTCGCTGGACCAGGCGCTGGTGCAGCTCGGCTGGGCGGGGCCCGAGGGCGGCGGGCGATCCTTGGTGCAGCGCGCTCGCGGCGCTTTGCGCTTTCTCCACTGGGCCGCGGGACTCGCCGCCCTGCAATTACTGGTGGCCTTGCTGCTACTGCTGCTGAGATAACACACGATGTGGCTTTCCAAACTGGTGGCGCGCGCCATCATCCTGTTCGCACGCTTGCTGACCGGCATGCAGGCGCACTGGAACGGCTGCCTGCCCGCCGCAGTGCAGCGTATCTATTTTGCCAACCACAGCAGCCACGGCGATTTCGTGCTGATCTGGGGCTGCCTGCCGCCGGACTTGCGCTTGCTCACGCGGCCGGTGGCCGGCGCGGATTACTGGAACAAGTCGCCGCTGCGGCGCTTTATCGGCAGGGATGTGTTCAACGCCCTGCTGATCGATCGCACCCGCAGCGAGCCGGGCAGCGATCCTGTGGCCCTGATGCAGCAGGTGGTGCGCAAGGGCGACTCGCTGATCCTGTTTCCCGAAGGCACGCGTAACACCACCGACGAACGGCTCTTGCCCTTCAAGAGCGGCATCTACCACCTTGCGAAGGTTTGCGCAGACATCGAGTTCGTGCCGGTGTGGATCGACAATCTCAACCGCGTGATGCCCAAGGGCGAGTTCGTGCCGGTGCCCCTGCTGTGCACCGTGACTTTCGGCAAGCCGCTGACCCTTGGCGCGGAAGAAGCCAAGGATGACTTCCTGGCGCGCTGCCGCGAAGGCCTGTTGTCGCTGGCGCCCGCGCTGGACTAAGAACCTATGACCTTTCCTCACCTGACCATGATGCATGAGACCTGGCTGCTGTTCGGCGGCGTGCTGGGCGTACTCGTGCTGGCTTCCACGGTGACCGCGCTGCTGCGCTGGCGCGTGGCCCGGGGTGGCCCGCACGCGGTCATCGACAACCTTGCCGCGCGCGTATCGGCGTGGTGGTGGATGATCGGCGTGCTAGGGGTGGCGTTCGCGATGGGGCGGACCGCCATCATCGTGCTGTTCTACCTGTTGTCGTTCTACGCCTTGCGTGAGTTCATCACCATCACCACCACGCGGCGGGGCGACCACCGTGCCATCGTCGCCGCCTTCTTCGTCTTTCTGCCGCTGCAATACGTGCTGGTGTACACCGGCTGGTATGGGCTGTTTTCCATCTTTATCCCGGTCTACGCTTTCCTGATCCTGCCCATCCTCTCCGCGCTGTCGGCGGAAACCACGCGCTTCCTGGAGCGTTGCGCGGGGGTGCAGTGGGCCGTGATGATCTGCGTGTTCTGCGTGTCGCATGTGCCGGCCTTGCTGACCTTGCCGATTCCCGGCTTCGAGGATCGCAACCTGCTGCTGATCGCATTCCTGGTGATCGTGGTGCAGGGCAGCGACGTGCTGCAGTACGTGTGGGGCAAGCTGCTCGGCAAGACCAGGATCGCGCCGCTGCTGTCGCCGTCCAAGACCGTGGGAGGCTTTGTCGGCGGCGTGGCCAGCGCCACCGCGCTGGGCGCCTCGCTGTGGTGGATCACGCCCTATGGCTCGCCCTGGAAGGCGGGGCTGATCGCGCTGGTGATTGCCTTGATGGGCTTCCTGGGCGGGCTGGTGATGTCGGCCATCAAGCGCGATCGCAACATCAAGGACTGGGGCCAGATGATCCAGGGCCATGGCGGCATGCTGGACCGGCTGGATTCGGTGGTGTTCGCCGCGCCGATCTTCTTCCATATCACGCGGTACTGGTGGGTGCCCTGAGGGCGCCGCCCTCGCTGATCCCATCGCCTTGGCTTTTTATTTCTCCCTGAATTTTGCCGGCCCAAACCGCGTGTTGGGTCCTGCACGTTGTCATCATGTCTAGCAAGCGCATCGAGCATATCGTCATTGTCGGCTTTGGCTGTATCGGCCAGGCCATCCTGCCCTTGCTGGCGCAGGCGCATCCGGAAGCGGCGGTCACGGTTGTGGACCGGGTCATGGACGCCCACCGCCTGGCGCTGGCCCGGCAGTACGGCGCCATGCCGCTGCATGCCACCGTGGCACCGGCAACGATGGCAGCAGCGCCAGCACGAGCAGCGGTGGCCATGGCGGTGGCTACTACGGCGGGTATCACGGCGGGTATCACGGCGGCATGGCACGCTGGTACGGGCCGTATTACACCGAGTCCGGCACCGTCTACCACCCAGACGGCACGCAGACCCGGCGCGACATGTCGAGCGGCGTCGCCCGTCCCATGGGTGTCTATGACAGCAACGGCAACCTGGCCCGCGTCAGCCAGGCGCCGGGCACGCCGCATGCGACCATGGTCGAGGAGGCCACGCTGAGCCGCAGCAGCCTCGGGCGCGGCGCGAGCGGCGGCATGTCGATGCGCTCGGCCGCCGTCAGCCGGGCGCCGGCCGTGTCCTCGCGCGGCGGCTTTGCCAGCCGCTTTGGCGGGTCTGGCCGCTCCGGCGGCGGCTAAGGCTGCATCGCATTTTTTCAGATTCGCTTCACATCCGGTCCAACCCAACCAGGAACCCACATGACCTTTCCCCTACAGCCGGTCTACGCCTACCTGATCTACATTCTCGCCAGCTTCGCCATGCTGGGGCTGTTTCTGCTGGTGTACACGCGGATCACGCCGCACCGCGAGTTCGATCTGATCCGCCAGGGCAACGTGGCGGCGGCCTTGTCGCTGGGCGGCGCGGTGCTGGGGTTTTCGCTGACGCTCTCGGCCAGCATCCAGCACAATGCCGCCTTCTCGATGTTCGTGCTGTGGGGCTTTGGCGCGTTCGTGGTGCAGGTGCTGGCCTATGTGATCGTGGCGCGGGCGCTGCGCGGCGTCAGCGAGGAAATCACCGCGGACAATCGCGGCATGGGTGCGCTGATGGGGGTGGTATCGCTGGCGGCGGGCATCGTCAATGCCGCCTGCCTGGCATAGCATCGCCGCTGGTTTGGCGTGAGGGAGGGCGCCGAGAGACGGAATATGCACCTCGCGGGATGTGCGAAGGTGCCAAGGGCCGCGCGGCAACTGGCATTAACGCTTAGGAAATGTCTGCGCCAGCAAAGGCGCAAGACCCTGTAAAATCGTGCATTACAGGCGGCTTGACCCGCTGGATTACCCCCCCTTCCTCCGCTTTACCGGCCATCCGTCCGCCGGCAAAGTCAATTACGAAAGTCATGTCAGAGTCTGATGAAGCCAAACTAGCCGCGGCGACGTGGGTCCGTGAGCAGATGGACCGCCACGGCCTCACGCTCGACGATTTACTTGAGGCGGGCTGTTTTGCTGCACCCCCGGCTCCGCCGGCGCCGGCTCAGGTGGTGCCGAGCGCCACGTTGGCCGTTACGCCCCCGGTTGCCGCGCCGGCAGTGGCCGCCGAGGCGGAAAAGCCAGCCCGGGTGCTTTACCGTAACGCCATGGGCCAGAGCTGGGACGGTACCGGCGAGCGGCCGGAGTGGCTGCAGCGGGCTGTCAACGCGGGGCAAACGGTCGATTTCTTCCGGGTCGGATAAGAATCCCCTTACTGCGCCGGTGGCTGTACCACCAGCGTGGTCACCGTCAGCGCGCCGTTGGCTCGGATCACGCTGAACTTCACCCGGTCGCCTTCCTTGGCCTGCCCCAGCAGGGCCGGGTCTTGCACGCGGAAGATCATGGTCATGGCATCCATGCCCAGGTTGGCGATAGGGCCATGCTTGATGGTCAGTTTGCCGGCCGCGACATCTACCTTGCGGATCTCCCCATTGGTCAGTGGTACAGCCTCGGCTTGTGCCGCGCTGGCCGGGGCGGAGGAGGCGTCGCTGGTATCGGGGGCGGCCCCGGCCGGCAGGGTTGCGAAGGCCGCCAGAAGCGGCAGCAGCGCGAGCAGGTTCTTGCTGGTGTTCATTTGCATTCCTTCCTGGTTGGTTGGTTGGTTGGTTGGTTGGTTGGTTGGTGTTGAATACAGGGTGTTTTGTCGCCTGGACGCTAAAAACGCTTAGCGCACGCTGACCTTGCCGCGCATGCCGGCGTCATAGTGGCCGGGCTGCAGGCAGGCAAAATCAACCCGGCCACTGCGCGTAAAGCGCCACACCATTTCGCCGCGCTGGCTGGCTTCGAGCGTGACGGCGTTCGGGTCGGCGTGTTCCATCTCAGGCATCTTCAGCATTTCGGCGTAGTGCGCCTTCAGGTCGGCCTCGGTGCCAAGCACCATCTCATGCCGTAGTTTTCCAGCGTTGCGCACCACGAAGCGGATGGTCTCGTCGGCCTTGACCTTGATGTCGGCCGGGCTGAAGCGCATGTTGTCGGTCATGTCGACCTGGATGGTGCGGCTCACGCTGGCGGCGTCGCCCGGCTCGCCAATAGCGCTGGCGGCCTCGCCGGCATGAGGGCCGCCGTGGCTGCCGGCGGCGACGGCGCTGGCGCACGGCAGGGCGAGGGCAACGGCACTGGCCGCCGCCACCAAGGCGGTAGCGGCACGGGATTTCCTGTTTCGCATGTTGTCTTTCCTTTCTCTGGCTGACGTGGTCATTGGCTGGCGCCGGGCGTGCCGGCATATTCGAAGGCAACAGTGCCCTTGGGATGGCGATACCAGCCCGGGTCGCGGTAGTCGTTGCGGCCAAGGCCGGCGCGCACCTTGAGCACCGTGAACATGCCACCCATCTCGATCGGCCCGAATGGCCCTCGTCCGGTCATCATCGGCAAGGTGTTGTCCGGCAACGGCATCTCCATGCCGCCCATATCCGCCATGCCGGCCTCGCCCATCGCCATGTACTCCGGCACCAGCGCGTTCATCCGCTTGGCCAGGTCCTTTTGCTTGACGCCGATCATGGTCGGCAACTGGTGGCCCATGGCGTTCATGGTGTGGTGGGACTTGTGGCAGTGAAAGGCCCAGTCGCCGGGGTTGTCGGCGATGAATTCGATGGCGCGCATCTGTCCCACCGCCACGTCGGTGGTCACCTCCGGCCAACGCGCGGACGGGGGCACCCAGCCGCCATCGGTGCCGCTCACCTCGAAGCGGTGTCCGTGCAGATGGATCGGGTGGTTGGTCATGGTCAGGTTGCCAAAGCGGATCCGCACGCGATCGCCCAGGCGCACCGGCAGCGTGTCGATGCCCGGGAACACGCGGCTGTTCCACGTCCACATATTGAAATCCGTCATCTCGGCCACGCGCGGCGTGTAGGAGCCGGGGTCGATGTCGTAGGCCGAGATCAGGAACACAAAATCGCGATCGACCCGCATCTGCGCGGGGTCCTTCGGATGCACCACGAGCAAGCCCATCATGCCCATCGCCATCTGCACCATCTCGTCGGAATGCGGGTGGTACATGAAGGTGCCGGCGTGCTTCATCTCGAACTCATAGACGAAGGTCTTGCCGGGCGGGATATGCGGCTGCGACAGGCCGCCGACACCATCCATGCCGGCCGGCAGGATGATGCCGTGCCAGTGCACGGTGGTGTGTTCCGGCAGCTTGTTGGTGACGAAGATGCGCACCTTGTCGCCTTCCACGCACTCGATGGTGGGGCCGGGGCTCTGGCCGTTGTAGCCCCACAGGTGCGCCTTCATGCCGGGCGCGAACTCGCGCTCGACGGGCTCCGCCACCAGGTGGAACTCCTTCCAGCCTTGGCGCATGCGCCAGGGCAGGGTCCAGCCGTTGAGGGTCACCACCGGGTTGTAGGGGCGGCCTGTGGCCGGCGCCAGCGGCGGCTGGGTGGCGGGGCTGGCTTGCAGCGCGGCCTCGGGCAGCACTGCGGCGCCGGCGCGCGTCACCAACGCCGCGCCGAGCATGGTAGCGCCGGAGCCATGCAGGAATTGTCTTCGGGTAACCATGGTCATTGTCCTTTGGGCGAAGCAGGCGAGGCGGGCGATGGCGGGCTGGCAGGGGCCGCGGGAGATGCCGTGGAAGGGGCGGCTGGGAGAGGCAATGCGGCGCCGTCCGGCAGCCGTCCGCCGAGCGCGCCTTGCAGCTCGGTTTGGGCCACCCAGTACTCGCGCAGCGCGTCGAGATAGCCGTTGACGGCACCGACTTGCTCGCGCGCGTCAGCCAGCAGCTCGAACACGCTGACCAGCATGCCGTTGTAGCGCAGCATGCCTTCATCCGAGATGCGCTTGCGCAGCGGCACTACCTCGTCGCGGTAATGCCGCGCGATGTCGTAGCGCGCCTGGTAGCCGGCGTAGGTCTCGCGCACTTCCGAGCGCGCGTTGATGGCGCTCTGCGCGAGCCGGCTGGCGGCCTGCATGTAGACCGCCTCGGCCCGCGCCACGCGGGCACCACCCCAGTCGAACAGCGGGATCTCGATATCGATGCCGTAGCCGGTCTCGCGCGGCTTGCCGGTTTCAGAGTTGTGCAGGTAGCTCACATCCAGCACGCTGATAAAGCGCGTGGCGCGGGTCAGGCCAAGCGAGCGCGCCAGGCTGTCCAGCTGCAGCCTGCCGGCTTGCAGGTCGAGCCGGCTGGCCATGGCATAGCCCTCCAGGTCCGCCATGGCCGGGCGCGCCTTCGGCAAGTCCGGCAGGCGTTCGAGGAGCCGGTATTGCGCGCCGGTGCCCCACAGCCCAAGCTGGCGCGTGAGTTGCTCGCGGGCGGCCAGTGCCTGCTGGCGCGTACGGGCCAGCTGGGTCGCGGCGTCGGCATAGAAGGCTTGCTCGCGCGCGTGATCGAGCGCGCTGACGTTACCGGCGCGCGCCAGGTCGCGGGCGAACAGCGCGCCTGTTTCAGCCGCGTTCTTGACCTGCTCGGCATAGCGCGCCGATTGTTCCGCGGCGACAGCATTGACGAAGGCCTTGCGCGTTTCCAGCGCCTGCCGCAGCAAGGTGTCGGCCACGGCGAGCCGGGTTTGCGTGAAGCGGTCCTGCTCGATGCGGGCCGCCAGCGGAAGCACCAGCAGGTTCATCAAGCCGACCGTGATGGCGCGGTCGATCTTGAGGTCGTCGCCCTGGCGCGTGCGGCTGAAGGAGAATCGCGGGTTGGGCAGGCGCGTTGCCTGGACGTATTCGGCCTCGGAGATGCCCAGGTCGGCAAAGGCCGCCTGCAGGCCGGCGTTGTTGAGCAGCGCGATCTGTACAGCGCTGTCGGCGTCGAGCGGCTGCGCCAGCAAGGCCTGGGTGCGCTCGTGGACGGCGGCGCGGTCCTGGTCGGAGCGGACCCAGATAGCGTCCTTGCCGAGGCGCTCGCGCGCCGCGGTCGCCGCCGTGCCGAAGCCGCCGTCGGCGGTAAATCCGGCGCAGCCGGCCAGCAGCAGGGTACAGGCCGCCGCGGCCAGTCCCGGCCGGATTGGCAATGGGTGAGACATGCGGCCTCCTTAGTGGTGGTGGCCGTGAGCGGCAGCGGCGGGCTTGGCCGCAGGTGTCGGCGCGGGCATGGGCATGGACATGGGCATGGACATGGGCATGGGCATGGACATGGGCATGGACATGGACATGGGCGCATTGGCGCCCGGTGCGTCCTTGCCCGCCGGCGGCGTGACCTGGGCATTGGACTCGCGCCACGGGGCGATGGCTTGCGCCTGGAACGGCACATAGCCCGCCAGCACGTTCAGTGCCGGCAGCGGCGGCACGGATGCGCGGGGATCGAGCGGATCGGCAGCGGGCGCGCTGGACTGGGCCGACGACAAGGTCGGCCCGAGCACCAGGCAAGCCGCCGCAAGAATGCGGACGAAATGCATGACAACCTCAGTGTTCGTGGGATGCGCGAATGACCGCGCGGGGCAAAACGAACGGCGGGCGAGCGTGCGCTGGACGCACCTCGGGTGTCAGCAGCGTGCGGCGGGCGGGCGGTCGGAGAGGGGGGGGAGGAAGTCGGCGTAGGCAGCCAGGGAGGCTACCGGAGCGGCATGGCCGTGGCTGGCCAGGGCGAGTTCGGGCAGGATCGTGGGCATGATGGCCCCGAGTGCGCAGGCCGAGCAGGCGTTGCAGGGGCCACCGGCGCCATGGCTGGCGTGGTGATCCCGATGGTCTTGATGGGCGGGCTGGTCAGTCGTGCCAGTCGTACCTGTCATCCCGTCCCTCTCTTGGGCCGGGTCCGCCGCGTCATGGCAATGCGCGCCGGCATGGCTGCCGAGCGCGGCTTCCGCCTGCGACTTCATGGCCGCATGACGTAACATCATCGATTCCATGGCAGGCGAATCGGCCGGCAGTACGACGGATTGCGTCCGCACCGATTGCACCGATTGCGCCGCGCTGCAGACCATCATGACTGCCGCCGCGACACCCTGTGCGGGCAGCGCGATCATGGCAAGGCATAACAGGAAGTAGCTAAGGAAGCGTTTCATCGGGGCAGGGGAATCAGCAGCCGATATTGTACCTGCATCGAAAGGTGCGGTAGCGTGACGCCAACATGACATTGCTGACATCTTCAGCCGCGGCGGGGCTTCCTCGTATAGCGTGTGGGTCTTGCAGGGCCGGTTGACGGCCCGGAGTGAATAAATATGCGCATATTGATTGTCGAGGACGAGCCCAAGGCAGGCGACTACCTGCGCAAGGGCCTGAGCGAATCCGGTTTCGTGGTGGACCTGGCGCGCGACGGCGTGGACGGCCTCGCCCATGCGCGCGGGCAGGAGTACGACCTGATCGTGCTGGATGTCATGCTACCGGGCATGGACGGCTGGCAGGTGCTCCAGGAACTGCGGCGCGAGCGCGATACGCCTGTGCTGTTCCTCACCGCGCGTGACGAACTTTCCGATCGCCTCAAGGGCCTGGAGCTGGGCGCGGACGACTATATGGTCAAGCCCTTCGCCTTCGCCGAGCTGGTCATGCGCATCCGCACCATCCTGCGGCGCGGCCCGCTGCGTGAAAGCGAGCTGATCGAAGTGGCAGACCTGCAGATCGATACCGTCAAGCGCCGCGTCACGCGCGACGGCCAGAAACTGGAGCTGACTTCCAAGGAGTTCGCGCTGCTGCAACTGCTGGCACGCCGCAGCGGCGAAGTGCTGTCGCGCTCGCTGATTGCCTCCCACGTCTGGGACATGAATTTCGACAGCAATACCAATGTGGTCGATGTCTCCATCCGCCGGCTGCGCGCCAAGGTTGACGATCCCTTTCCCGCCAAGCTGATCCATACGCGGCGGGGCATGGGTTACGTGCTGGAAGAGGAAGTGCTGTGAGCCGGCGGATGTCGGGGGCAGCCTCTTGATCCGCGCCGTATTGCGCCTGCCGGCATCGCTCACGGCACGGCTTGCGCTGGCCTATGGCGCCGCCACCGTGGCCATCCTGGTGGCCGTTGGGACCTACCTGGCGAGCGCGCTTGCTGCCCAGTTGCAGGATCGCGACGAGAGCGAGCTGGTCAGCGAAGTGCTGCTGGTGCGCCATCTGCTGCGCGAGGTAGGCTCGGAGGCGGAGATCCGCGCCGACACGCATCGCTTCGCCGATCTCGCGCTCGGCCACGAAGGCCTGATCCTGCTGGTGCGCGGCAGCGGCGGCGAGCCACTGGTCACCCTGAACCCACGCCATGAGCCGGTGCCGGCATTGCCCGTGCTGCCCGCAGCCACGCCGCCCGACAAATCACAACTGCACACCTGGTATCCGCGCAACGGCGTCGCCTCGCGCGGCATCTCCGCGTTGGGGCAGCTGGGCGATTCCGGGCGGGCGGTAGAGATCGTGGTGCTGCGTGACGCCGGGTACCGCGTGGCGCTGATGAAGGCCTACCAGACGCAGATGCTGTGGGCAACGCTGTGCGGCGCGGCGGTCGCGGCAGGGCTAGGCTACCTGCTGGCCAGGCGCGGCCTGCGCCCGCTCAGGCGCATGGCCGAGGACGCCTCGGCCGTCACCATGAGCCGGCTCGCCACGCGGCTCGATGCCGGCCAGGCGCCCACCGAGCTGCGCGCACTGGTCGCCGCGCTGAACGACATGCTGGCGCGCCTGGAAGATGGCGTCCATCGGCTCTCCGAATTCTCGGCCGATCTTGCACACGATTTTCGTACGCCCATCAGCAACCTGATCGGCCAGACCCAGGTCACGCTGGGCCATAGTCGCCCGGTGCAGGAGTACGAGAACCTGCTGGAATCCAACCTGGAAGAATATGAACGGCTGGCCCGCATGATCGAGAACATGCTGTTTCTTGCGCGCGCGGACCATGCCCAGGTAGCGATGACGGTGCGTGAGCTTGACACGCGCGCGGAGCTGGACAAGGTCGCCGAGTACTACGAAGCCGTGGCGGCTGACCGCGATATCAAGGTGCAACTGGTGGGCCAAGGCACCGTGCGCGCTGACCAGACCCTGCTGCGGCGCGCGGTGACCAACCTCGTCGACAACGCCTTGCGGCACGCGCCCGCCGGCAGCGCCGTGGACATCCGGGTAGTGGCGGACGCCGCCGCTACCCGGATCCAGGTTGGCAACGGAGGCGCCGGCATTGCCGCCGAGGCGCTGCCGCACGTGTTCGGGCGGTTTTACCGAGGCGACCCCGCGCGCAGCAATTCGGCGGGTTCGACCGGGCTTGGGCTGGCCATCGTCGATACGATCATGCGGCTGCATGGCGGTAGCGTGAGCCTGCGCAGCCGGCCCGGCGAAACGGTGGCGGAGCTGATGTTTCCGGTGCAACATGCCCGGTCCTCGACAGACTCGGTGGGCAGGGGTTAAGAGCCACCCCTTTCAAGGTGACGAAAATTATATGAGAGCCAGTCCACCTCTCCATTTAGATAGGCGTCAATCCAAACCTCCCTTATTTTATCTAGTAAATATCTACTATTCATGCTGCAACAACAAATCAAGTTGTTCCGAAATATCGGACAACTTTCGATCCAGCAAACGCTGCGCGTCTAGCACACCTTCATTGTACGCATGGGATCGCACCAATTTGTACAATTTTTCCCCGAACGGAACAACCTCCATATTCCCAACCGAAACTTCTAACTCACTTTTCAGCAAGTCACGGACTTCTGAAGAAAACTTAATCAAATCAAATTTATCACTATCCATGGTGTCTCCTAAAATGTAGGGAATTTGAATTTCACGGAGCCGTGCGCGAACGGTGATCGATTTACATGATCTGCTTGTCAAGCCAAGCGCCCGGTCGATGTGTGCGGGCGATTCAAGCCAGCGCACCAAGCGCTCGTGCATCAAGCGCTTTGGCGTTGCAAGCTCGACCAGAATCGGTGCCCGGCAAAGAATATCGATTTCAAGCGCCGGCAGGATTCGGAAAATTCAGATCTTCATTTTGGATTCTTCAGGCCAGAAGTAAGAGCCCGTTTGAAAGCTCCCGGTAGATGTGGCTTAACGTTCCGATGTGGAAAAAGGAACATCGAGAGCGGCAGGCGAACATGGCGGCCACGACAAAGCGGTATCCGAGCGATCCAACGGACGTTGTGTGGGGTGCGATGGAGGGCTTGCTCCCCAAGTCGTTTGCCCGTGGCCGTCGCAGGCAGTGCAATCTGCGCGAGGTGATCAATGCGCTGCGCTATTTGGTGCGTTCCGGTTGCGGCTGGCGCATGTTGCCCAAGGAGTTGGGGTCGCGCGAAGCCGGATCCAGGTGACTGGCCGTGGCGATGTGCAGCCGCTTGCCGACAATGCCACCGCGGCCGGGCGCGCAATGAACCGCCGGGTGGAAATCGTGCTGGCGCCGCCAGGCACCTGGTTGCACTGAGGCGTAGCGGTGCTTGATGGCAGGAGCGGCGTGCCGCTCCTGCTGTCGCCAGGGTTAGCCGTTGGGCAATGCCGGTGGCACCGGCAAGTCGCCAGCCAGGCGTTCGCAGCCTGCGTCATCTTCAACGCCAGCCTCATCCTCATCGCGCCGATGCGCCAGCCGGTACAGCACCGGCAGCACCAGCAAGGTCAGCGCGGTGGAAGACAGGATGCCGCCGATCACCACCGTGGCCAGCGGACGCTGTACCTCGGCTCCGGTCCCGGTCGCTATCGCCATCGGGATAAAGCCCAGCGAAGCCACCAGCGCGGTCATCAGCACGGGGCGCAGCCGGGTCAGCGCGCCCTTGTGTATGGCTTCGTCGAGCGGCTTGCCGTCCTCGCGCAGGCTGCGGATAAAGGACAGCATCACCAGCCCGTTGAGCACCGCCACGCCGGACAGGGCGATAAAGCCCACCGCCGCTGAGATCGACAGCGGAATGCCTCGCAGCCACAGCGCCAGGATGCCGCCGGTGAGCGCGAACGGGATACCAGTGAAGACCAGCAGGCCATCGCGCACGTTGCCGAACATGGCGAACAGCAGCACGAACACCATCAGCAGCGCCACCGGTACCACGATCTGCAGCCGCGTGGTGGCGGACTGCAATTGCTCGAAGGTGCCGCCCCAGGTAACCCAGTAGCCTGCCGGGATCTTGACCTGGCGGTCCAGCGTCGCCATCGCCTCGGGCACGAAGGTGCCCACGTCGCGCCCGCGCACATTGGCGCTGACCACGATGCGGCGCTTGCCGTTCTCGCGCGAGACCTGGTTGGGGCCCGGGGCCAGCGTGAGGGTTGCCACTTCGCCCAGCGGGATATAGCTGGCGGTTGCCGTGCTTCCCTTCGGCAGGGGAATCGGCAGCCGGCGCAGCGCCTCCACATCGGCACGGATGCCTTCCGGCAGCCGCACGCCGATATTGAAGCGGCGGTCGCCCTGGAAGAAGATGCCGGCGTCGCGGCCGCCCACGGCGATGGCCACGGTGTCCTGCACGTCGATCATGTTGAGGCCGTAGCGGGCCGCGCGGGCGCGGTCCACGTCTACCGTCAGCATCGGCAGGCCGCTGGTCTGCTCGACCTTGACCTCGGTTGCGCCCGGGATGGCCTGCAGCACGGTGGCGACCTTTTGCGCGGTGTCCTCCAGCACGGCATTGTCGTCCCCGAAGATCTTCACGGCCACGTCGCTGCGCACCCCGGAGATCAGCTCGTTGAAGCGGAGCTGGATCGGCTGCGAGAACTCGTACTTGTTGCCGGGGAGGGTCGCCAGCTCGGCCTCCATCGCTGCCAGCAATTGCTCTCGCGTCTTGGAGGGATCGGGCCACTTTGCGCGTGGCCTGAGCATGATGTAGCCGTCGGACGCGTTGGGCGGCATCGGGTCCGAGGCGATCTCGGCGGTGCCGGTGCGGGCGAAGACGCGCTCGATCTCGGGGAATTTCTCATTGAGGCGCGTCTCGATCTGCTGCTGCATGGCGAGCGATTGCGTGAGGCTGGTGCCGGGAATGCGCAGTGCCTGCACGGCGAAATCCCCTTCGTTCAGGTTGGGGATGAACTCGCTGCCCAGCCGCGTCGCCACCAGGCCGCTGAGCAGCACCGCCACGGCGGCGAAGGTCAGCACCACCGGTGTGTTGGCGATGGTCTTGCCGAGCATCGGCGCGTAGGCGCGCTTGGCCCACCGCATCACGCGGTTTTCCTTCTCGGCTACCTTGTCGCCGATAAACAGCGCCACCGCCGCCGGGACGAACGTCACCGACAGGATCATTGCACCGATCAGCGCCAGCATCACGGTCATCGCCATGGGGTGGAACATCTTGCCCTCCACGCCGGTCAGCGCAAAGATGGGGATGTACACGATCATGATGATGAGCTGGCCGAAGATCAGCGGGCGGCGTGCTTCCCGCGAGGCCGCAAAGACCTCGTGGAAGCGTTCGCTGCGCGTGAGCGGGCGGCCGAGCTGTTGCTGGGCATGGGCGAGGCGCCGCACGCAGTTCTCCACGATCACCACCGCGCCGTCGATGATGATGCCGAAGTCCAGCGCGCCCAGGCTCATCAGGTTGGCGCTGATCTTGTAGGTCACCATGCCGGTGAAGGTAAACAGCATGGAGAGCGGGATCACCAGCGCGGTGATGATGGCGGCGCGCATGTTGCCAAGGAACAGGAACAGGATCACGATCACCAGGATCGCGCCCTCGACCAGGTTCTTCTTGACGGTGGTGATGGCGCGGTCCACCAGCACGGTGCGGTCGTACACGGTGACGGCCTTGACGCCGGCCGGCAGTGAACGGTTGATGGCGGCCATGCGCTGGTCCACCGCTTGCGATACGGCACGGCTGTTCTCGCCGATTAGCATGAAGACGGTGCCTAGCACCACTTCACGCCCGTTGTCAGTGGCCGCGCCGGTGCGCAGTTCGCGGCCGATGCCCACGTCCGCCAGGTCGCGGATGCGGATGGGCTGGCCCTGCGCGCTGCCCACGATGATCTCGCGGATATCGTCGACGGACTTGACCTGCCCCGGCGCGCGCACCAGGTATTGCTCGCCGCGCCGCTCGATATAGCCGGCGCCCACGTTGGCGTTGTTCTTCTCCAGCGCCGCCACCACGTCCTGCAGGCTCAGGCCGTAGGAGGCCAGTCGTTCAGGGCTGGGCGCCACCAGGTACTCCTTGGCGAAGCCGCCGATGGAGTTGATCTCGGTCACGCCTGGCACGGTGCGCAGCTGCGGCTTGATGACCCAGTCCTGGATCTCGCGCAGGTCGGTGGGCGTGTAGGGCGTGCCGTCGGCCTTCTTGGCGCCGTCCTCGGCTTCCACCGTCCACAGGTAGATCTCGCCAAGCCCGGTGGAAATCGGGCCCATCTGTGGCGCAACGCCTGCGGGCAGGTTCTGCGCGGCTTCCTGGATGCGCTGGTTGACCAGCTGGCGCGCGAAGTAGATATCGGTGCCGTCCTTGAAGATCACCGTCACCTGCGACAAGCCATAGCGCGACAGCGAGCGGGTTTGCTCCAGGCCCGGCAGGCCGGACATCGCCGTCTCGATCGGGTAGGTGACGCGCTGCTCGGTTTCCAGCGGCGAATAGCCGGGCGCCGAGGTATTGACCTGCACCTGCACGTTGGTGATGTCGGGCACGGCGTCGATGGGCAGCCGGCTGTAGTTGTAGATGCCGAGCGCGGCCATGGCGAACACGGCCAGCAGCACCAGCCATCGCTGCTCGATGGCAAAGCGGATCAGTCTTTCAAACATGAGGGAGTCTCCGCTTAGTGGCTTAGTGGCTATGCTCGGCGCCGGCCTTGCCAAGCTCGGCCTTGATCACGAAGCTGTTGCCCGCCACGTATTGCGTGCCGGACTTCAGGCCGTCGGTGATCTCCACCAGCTTGCCATCGCTGCGGCCGGTCTTGACCGGCCGCGCCTGGAAGCCGCCCGGAACGACAGCGAACACCACCACCACCTGCTGATCGCCGTTGTTTTGCAGGGCTTCGGCCTCGATCGCCACCGGCACCTCGGCGCTGGAGTCGGTCACGCCCACAGTGACGAACAGGCCAGGACGCCAGGCCATCTTGGGGTTGGGCAGGGTGACGCGGGCGGTGGCGGTGCGCGTTTGCTGGCCCAGCAATGAGCCGACATACGAGACCGTGCCCTCGGCCTTGCCGTCGAAGGCGGTGGAGGCGATCTTCACCTTCTCGCCGACCCGCACGCGATCCAGGTCCTTGGGCGCGATCACGAACTCGGCCCATACCGTGCTGAGGTCGGAAATGATGAACACGTTGGCGTCGGCCGCCACGGCTTCGCCCAGCGCCAGGTGCTTCTCGACCACGGTGCCGTCGAAGGGCGCGCGCAGCTCGAAGCGGTTGAGCGACTTGCCACTATCAGCGCTGCCGCTGGCACCGATGGCGGTCAGCTTCTGCGTGGCGTTTTGCGTGGCGATGCGGGCTTCCTGCAGCGCGGTGCGCGCGGCCAGGTAGTCCTGCTCGGCGGAGATCTTGTCCTCCCACAGCTTTTTCTCGCGCTGGAAGGTGGATTCAGCCAGTTCCAGGCGCTTTTGCGCGGCCAGCAGTTCGCTGCGCTGGTCGGACAATGCGGTGCTGGCCAGTACCGCCAGCAAATCGCCTTTCTTCACCTGTTGCCCCAGGTTGGCGGATACGCCTTCCACCACCCCGGCCACGCGTGGCACCACATGGGCGGTGCGGTCCTCGTTGAAGCGGATCTCGCCGGGGAAGGACACCGTGGCTTCGATGCGCGCCGGGCCAGCCGTGCGCAGCGTGAGTCCGGCTGCCTGGATCTGCGCCGGGGTCATCTCGACGTGGCCTTCTTTCTCTTGCGTTTCGTGGTGCTCCCCGTCGGCGTGCCGGGCGGTGTCGTCATGCGCCGCGCTGGCCGGGCTGCCGTGGTGCTCGCCGTCGCCGTGGGCAGCGGCCTCGCGATGCGCGGCTGCTGCCGGGGCGGCTTCGGTCGTGCCGTCCCCGCTGCCGCGCCCGACGAAAATCAGTCCCGCGGCGGCGATGGCGCCGCCCGCCAGGATGATGGCGATGCTCGTTTTTTGCTTGTTGTTGATTGTCATGATGGAGTTCCTTTGCTTCAACGGCCAAGAATGCGGTCGATGGTGGTGGCTGCCTGATAGGCATTGGCGACCACGCCGAGATAGCGGATGCGCGCCTGGAACCAGGTGCGCTGCGCATCGAGCACGTCGAGGAAGTTGAATTTGCCCGCTTCGAAGCCGCGCGTGGCGGCCTCATAGGCCTGCTGGGCAGCCGGTAGCACGGTGCCCCTGAGCGAGTCGGCCGAGGTCCGCGATACGGTGAGTTGCCGCGTGGCTTGCTGCAGCTCATTGGCGAGCCGCACCTGCGTGGCGCGGTACTCGTCGGCCGCTTTGTCGGCCTGGCGCAGCGCGGCGTAGAGATTGCCCTGGTTGCGGTCGAGCAGCGGCAACGGCAGCGACACGCCCAGCACCGGCATGGTGCCGCGATCGGAGCCGTTGTCGCGTTTGCTGCCCAGGCTCACGGTCAGGTCGGGGTACTGGCGGCTGCGCTCCACGCCGATGATGGCCTGCCGGCGCTCCAGTTCCAGCCGGCGGCTCGCCAGTTCCGGCGCGCTGTCCAGCGCTTGCTTAAGGCTGGCGCCGTCGGGCCGCGCGGGCAGGGTATCGAGGTTGCCGGCCGCTTCCAGGAAGCGGGCTTCGCTGCTGCCCCACAGGCCGGCCAGCGACTGGCGTCCTATGGCAAGTGCGGCCTCGGCGTCGGCGACCTCGAGTTCCGCATTGGCTTGCTCCACGCGTGCCTTGCTTTCTTCGAGCGGCGCGATCTTGCCGGCGGCCACGCGGCGGATTGCCGCCTGCGCGCCCTTGGCGGCGATCTCGGCCGAGCCCCGCGCCAGCTTGACGCGCTCCTGCGCGATGACCACCGCGAAGAAGCCCCCGACCACGGCCGCGCGCAGGTCGGTGCGCGCGGCGCCCAGTTGCGATTGGGCGAGCTCGCGCGCCTTCTGCGCGGCGCCGATGCGCGCGGCGCGCTTGCCGCCGAGCTCGATCGGGAGGTTGACCTGGGCCGTGGTGGTGCGTGTGTCGCGGCGGTTGTCCTCGAGGAGCACCGCGAGTTCCGGGTTGGGGATGGTGCGGGCCTGCATGATGCCGCCCTCGGCGGCATCGAGCTCATGGCCGGCGGCCGAGAGCGTGAAGTTGCGCCCGGCCGCGAGGGCGAGCGCATCGTCCAGCGTCAGCGTGCCGGCTGGCTCCGCGATCTGTTGCGCCGCTTGCGCGGCAGGCAATGGGGTAGTCGCCGCGTTCTGGGCGAACGCGGTAGGGCTGAGCAAAGCTGCCGCCAGCCCGAGCGGCATCACAAGTGTTCTCATCGAATTTCACCGGGAAAAGGCCAGGGAAGTTCGGCGAGACGAGAGTCTGGAGGTAAAGGGAGTCGTCTCGCCGTTTAGGCGGCGAGCGGCCACTGCGGGCGGTCGGGGGTGGCGCCGGGCGCCGACAGGTAGGACGCGGCTAGCGCCCGGTAGCTGATGGCCACGCCGTGGTGCGAGGCGCTCGTGGCCAGGTCCGGCAAGACCAGCTGGGCGCTGGCAAAGTGGCACACGGCGCAGTCCAGGTCGGGCAGCTTGATGTTGTCCTTGCCTTCCTTGCTGTCACTGCTGCCGTGCTGGCTGAGCTTGCCCTGATGGGCGTGGCTATGGTGGCCGAAATGCCAGTTGGCGCTGGCCGTGGCGGTGCCGTTGCCTTGCTGCGCGCTTTCATGATTGCAATACGCCGCGGCCCCGGCCCAGGCGAACTGGAGCGGCAGCATGATGGCGAAAAGCAGGATCAGGAAACGGCGCATGCGGCGGATTATATAGGCAGGAAGGATGACCCTTGCACGACTGTGGCTTAATCGTGGCGCTAGGGCGATGTCAGGTGCCCGCATCGACAGCGCTTGACCCTGTAGTCGCTTCAGGGTCTTAAATGGGCGGTAAGCAAAAACAAGCAGGGAAAACCGCCATGCCTAGCGCAACCCCAGACCAAGCTTCGCTCCGTGACCAATCGTGTTGTGATCATGAGCATTCTGAAGCACACGAACATGCGCATAAGCACGATCAAGCACACCAGCACCAGCATCAGCACCAGCACGGCCACGGCCACGACCACAGGCACGACCACGGCCATGATCACAGTGGCGATCACGGCCATCAGCACGCTCAAACCGCCGCCGCCTGCTGCGGCAGCGCCAGCATGGCCCCGCAGATTGCTGTAGCCGTCCCTGCCGGCACCGCCGCGGCCAGCTATCGCATTGACGCGATGGACTGCCCGACGGAGGAGACACTGATCCGCAACAAGCTGGGCAGCATGGCCGGCGTGGCCGCGCTGCAGTTCAACCTGATGCAGCGCGTGCTGACGGTGCACCATACGCTGGACTCCCTGGAGCCGGTGGTGCGGGCCATCGAGAGCCTCGGCATGAAGGCCGAGTCGCTATCGGAGCAGGCCGCTGCGCTGCCGCCGCAAGCCGCCAAGCCGTGGTGGCCGCTGGCGCTCGCCGGCGTGGTCGCGCTTGGCGCGGAGGCTGTGCAGTGGCAGCAAGTGCCGGGCCAGGAATGGCTCGCGCCCCTGCTGGCGTTGGCGGCTGTGGCGATAGCCGGGCTGGGCGTCTACAAAAAGGGCTGGATTGCGCTGTCCAACGGCAACCTGAACATCAACGCGCTGATGAGCATCGCTGTCACTGGGGCCATGCTGATCCGGCAGTGGCCGGAGGCGGCCATGGTGATGGTGCTGTTCGCGCTGGCCGAGCGCATCGAGGCGGCGTCGCTGGACCGTGCGCGCAACGCGGTGCGCGGCCTGATGGCGATGGCGCCGGAGCAGGCCACGGTGCGGCAGCCGGATGGCAACTGGCTGCCCGTGGAGGCTAGCGCGGTGGCCATCGGCGCATTGGTGCGCCTGCGTCCGGGCGAGCGCGTAGCGCTGGATGGGCGCGTGTTGCGCGGCCAGTCCACGCTGGACCAGGCACCGATCACTGGCGAGAGCGTCCCGGTCGACAAGACCGTCGGCGATGCGCTCTTCGCCGGCACCATCAACCAGGCCGGCGAACTGGAGTACGAAGTCACCGCGCCGGCCAGCGGCTCCACGCTGGCGCGCATCATCCACGCGGTGGAAGCGGCGCAGGGCAGCCGCGCGCCCACGCAGCGCTTTGTCGACCGCTTTGCCCGCATCTACACGCCGCTGGTCTTTCTTGGCGCGGTGCTGGTGGCCGTGGTGCCGCCGCTGGCGATGGACGGCGACTGGAGCGCGTGGATCTACAAGGCGCTGGTGCTGCTGGTGATTGCCTGCCCGTGCGCGCTGGTGATCTCCACGCCGGTGACCATCGTCAGCGGCCTGGCGGCCGCGGCGCGGCGCGGGATCCTGATCAAGGGCGGCGTCTACCTGGAACAGGGCAAGGACCTGAAATGGCTGGCGCTGGACAAGACCGGCACTATCACGCACGGCAAGCCGGCCCAGACCGATTTCCAGCCGCTGGGCGCAACCGCCGCCGGCGGCGCGGCGGCGAGCGTTGCCGCACGCCTGATCGCCGCCAGCCTGGCTGCCCGCTCGGACCATCCTGTGTCGATGGCTGTCGCCAACGCGGCGCGCGCGGAAGGCCTGGTACCGCTGGACGTGCAGGACTTTGCGGCGCTGCCGGGCTATGGCGTCAGCGGTACCGTGAACGGGCGTAGCTACTACCTGGGCAACCACCGCCTGATCCACGACCGTGGGCTGTGCTCGCCGGAACTGGAAGCCACGCTGGAAGCGCTGGAGCGGCAAGGCAAGACCGTTGTGCTGCTGGGCGCGGATCACGGCGTCGAGGCACTGTTCGGCGTAGCGGATACGGTCAAGGACAGCAGCCGCGAGGCGGTGGCGCAGCTGCATGCGCTGGGCGTCAAGACGCTGATGCTGTCGGGCGACAACCCGCATACCGCGCAAGCGATCGCCGCGCAGGTGCAGATCGACCAGGCGCGCGGCAACCAGTTGCCGCAGGACAAGGCCGACGCCATCGCTGCGCTCAGCGTGAAGGGGGCGCAGGGCATCCAGGGCAATGGCAGCAAGCGCGTCGTGGTGGGCATGGTGGGCGACGGCGTCAACGATGCGCCCGCGCTGGCCCGCGCCGACATCGGCTTCGCCATGGGCGCGGCCGGGACCGACACGGCGATCGAGACCGCCGACGTGGCGCTGATGGACGACGACCTGCGCAAGATCCCTGCCTTTATCCGGCTGTCGCGCCAGACTTCGACGATCCTGAAGCAGAACATCGTCCTGGCGCTTGGCATCAAGGCGATCTTTCTGGCGCTCACGGTCATGGGCCTGGGCACCATGTGGATGGCGGTGTTTGCCGACATGGGGGCGAGCTTGCTGGTGGTCTTCAACGGCTTGCGGCTGGCGAAAGCAGGGCGGAGCTGAAATGACCGCGCCCCCATTGGATGGGGGCGCGGTCATTTCTTGGCGGATATTCAGCGGCGATTCAGGGCTGGATAATCAACTCGCCGCTGCGCCCTTCGATGGCGCCCCAGGTAACGGGTGCCGTCGGCAGGCTCGCCGGATCCAGGTGTCGATAGAACGTGCCCATTGAGATCAGGTCGTGCCCCTGCGCGCGCCAGCCATCCAGCAGGCGGTTGAACACCGGCGCGAGCTTGCCGCCTTCGAGTTCGGTATGCAGGGTGAAGACGTGGTCGCGCTCGCCTTCGCTCAGGCGCAGCACGGCTTCGTGCACGTTGTCCTCGGTCAAGTCATCGACGCCAATGAGTTCGTCCAGCGTTGGCAGCGTAGTGGGCATCTGCACATGGCGGCATGCCATGCCGTCGACCGTGGGGATATACGGCGCGGTGCCGCGTCCGTCGGACGCATACACCATGCCCCAGTCGTCGATCTGGCGGAAGGCGTCATTGTTCATCTGCCAGCCGGCCGCGCCATGGGTAGGCGGCGCTTCGCCGAAAATCTCGACGTAGCGGTCGAATGCGCTTTGCATCTGGCGCCGCGTCCAGGCGGCATCGCGCTCGCGCACGTTGTCCTGCCAGTAGACGTGATCCCAGGTGTGGATGCCGCACTCGTGTCCCGCCGCGCGCGCCGCGCGCATCTCGGCCGCGCCCTTGCGGCCGATGTCGGGGCCGGGCAGCAGCACCCCGTACATCAGCGTGCGCAAGCCATAGTTGGACACCACCGAGGTACGCGACACCTTCTTCAGGAAGCCGGGCCGGAACACGCGCCGCAGCGCCCAGCCGGTATGGTCGGGGCCGAGGCTGAACAGAAAGGTGGCCTCGGCCCGCACGCGTGCCAGCATGGCGAGCAGCGCCGGCACGCCTTCGCGGGTGCCGCGCAGCGTGTCGACGTCGACCTTCAGGGCAATACGGGCCATCGGGTGCGCGCGCTCAGTTGGCCGAATCGACCAGGGTGCGCGCTTCGATCACCTTGCTGCGGTAAGCCTCGAAGATGGCGCGCAGCGCGTCTTCCATGCTGACCTCGGGCTTCCAGCCGAGTTCTTCCACGGTGTTGTCGATCTTCGGCACGCGGTTCTGCACGTCCTGGTAGCCCTTGCCGTAGAAGTCGCCCGACGAGGTTTCCACGATCTGGGTCTTCTTGGCTTCTTCCGCGTACTCGGCGTAGTCGCCGGCCATCTTCAGCATCATCTCGGCCAGTTCGCGCACGGAGTGGATGTTGCGCGGGTTGCCGATGTTGTAGATCTTGCCGGTGGCAATGCCGTTCGGGTTCTCGATGATGCGCATCAGCGCGCTGATGCCGTCGGTGACGTCGGCAAAGGCACGCTTCTGCGCGCCGCCGTCCACCAGCTTGATCGGCTCGCCGCGCACGATGTGGCCGAGGAACTGGGTGACCACGCGCGAGGAGCCTTCCTTCGATTCAAAGATCGAGTCCAGGCCGGCGCCGATCCAGTTGAAGGGGCGGAACAGGGTGTAGTTCAGGCCTTGTTCCATGCCGTAGGCGTGGATCACGCGGTCCATCAACTGCTTGGAGCAGGCATAGATCCAGCGCGGCTTGTTGATCGGGCCGCAGATCAGCTCGGACGTCTCGGGATCGAACTCGTCGTCGTGGCACATGCCGTACACCTCGGAGGTGGACGGGAACACCAGGTGCTTGCCGTACTTCACGGCGGCGCGCACGATCGGCAGGTTGGCTTCGAAGTCGAGCTCGAACACGCGCAGCGGCTGGCGCACGTAGGTGGCAGGCGTGGCGATGGCCACCAGCGGCAGCACCACGTCGCACTTGCGGATGTTGTACTCGATCCACTCCTTGTTGATGGTGATATCACCTTCAAAGAAGTGCATGCGCGGATGGTCGATCAGGTCGCCAAGGCGATCGCTGGACATGTCCATGCCGTAGACTTCCCACGACGTGGTTTCGAGAATGCGGCGCGTCAGGTGGTGGCCGATGAAGCCGTTGACGCCAAGAATCAGGACCTTTTTCATCGGTTTTCCTCTTTGGACAATGCGGTAAGAAATGTGGAAAGCGCGGCGGGCGAGACGGGCGCGGGTTGGGCGCCATCGTCCAGCAGTTCGCGTACAAGGATCAGGCCGCCATCGCCGCACACGCCGACGATCTGCCCGTCGATCACGTGCAAGCCCGGGTGGGCGGCGCTGGTGGACTGCAATGGTGCTGCTCCGGCTGCGCTGCCTGCATGCGCAAGGCGCGCCTGCGCCACCACGAAGCGGCGCGAGCCGACATCGGTGAAGGCGCCCGGATAGGGCGGCGCGACTGCGCGGATCAGGTTGTAGACCTGCGCGGCCGGCTGCTGCCAGTCGATGCGGCCGTCCTCCGGCTTGCGCCCGGAGAAGTAGCTGCCTTCGGCCAGGCGGTTGGGCAGTGGCGTGATGTTGCCGGCCATCATGGCGGGCAGGGCGCGCCACAGCGTTTGCTCGGCGGCCACGGTCACTTTCTCGAAGACCTCGCCGGCGGTGTCGTCGGGCAGGATCGGCACTGACGTCTGGTCGACGATGAAGCCGGCATCCGGCTTGGCTTCCATCGCATGCAGCGTGGCGCCGGTCTCGGTCTCGCCGTGCAACACCGCCCAGTTTACCGGCACGCGGCCGCGATACTTGGGCAGCAGCGAGCCGTGCATGTTGAAGGCGCCTTGCGGCGCCAGCGCCAGCACTGCCGCGGGAATCATCGCGCGGTAGTAGAAGGAGAAGATCACGTCGGGGCGCGCCGCGGCCACCGCGGCGGCCAGCGCCGGGTCGGCCGGATCTTCGCCGTAGGTGACGGGCAGGCCGAGTTCGGCGGCGGTATCGGCAACGCGGCGGAACCAGATGTTCTCATCCGGGCGGTCGCGGTGCGTGACGACCAGCGCCACCTCCACGCCACGCGCGTGCAGCACGCGCAGGCAGCGCTCGCCGACGTTGTGATAAGCGAAGACTACTGCGCGCACGGGACCCCCGTCGCCTTTTGCTGCTCCGGCGTGCCTTCCAGCACCGCCTGGATGCGATAGCGCGGACGGTTGCGCACTTCCTGGTAGATGCGGCCGATGTACTCACCCAGCAGGCCGATGCCGAACAGCATGATGCCAACCAGGAAGAAGTTGAAGGCGAGCAGGGTGAACACACCCTGCACTTCCGCGCCAAGCACGAAGCGCCGAACCAGCAGGACCGCCACCAGGCCCGCCGATGCCAGCGACAGCAAGGTGCCGATGGCGGAGAACCACTGCAGCGGCACGATGGAGAAGCCGGTTACCAGGTCGAAGTTCAGCCGGATGAGCTGGAACAGCGAATACTTGGACTCGCCGGCGTGGCGCTCCTCGTGCTCCACCACGATCTCCACCGGATTGGCGGAGAAGGTATAGGCCAGTGCCGGGATGAAGGTATTCACCTCGCGGCAGGCATTGATGGTGTCGACGACATTGCGGTCGTAGGCACGCAGCATGCAGCCCTGGTCGGTCATCTTGATGCGCGTGATGCGCTCGCGCAGCCGGTTCATGGCGCGGGACGCAATGCGGCGGAACGCCGTGTCGTTGCGTTCGCGGCGGATGGTGCCAACGTAGTCATGGCCTTCGCGCATGGTCGCCACCAGCCGCGGGATTTCTTCCGGCGGGTTTTGCAGGTCGGCGTCCAGCGTGATCACGATCTGGCCGCGGGTGTGCTCGAAGCCGGCCAGGATGGCCATATGCTGGCCAAAGTTGCCGTTGAACAGCACCACGCGCGTCGTGTCCGGGCGCTTGTGAAACTGGCTGGCCAGGATCTGTGCCGAACGGTCGCGACTGCCGTCGTTGACGAAGATGATCTCGTAGTTGCAGCCGAGCCCGTCCATGGCCGGGTAGAGCCGGTCGAACAGGGCTTGCAGGCCGTCTTCCTCGTTATAGACGGGAATGACGACGGAGACTTCGACAGGGCTCATTTGAAGAGGCGTTTGCATGTTTCACTAAGAGTTGCGCATACCCGCTCCACGTCGGCGGCTTGCATGGCGGGGAACATCGGCAGCGTGACGATGCCCCTTCCGATGCGCTCGGCGTGTGGCAGCATGCCGTCGCGCCAGCCCAGGGAGCGGAAATAAGAAAACAGGTGCACGGCGGGATAATGCACGCCGGTGCCGACGCCTTGCTCGCGCATGGCCTCCATCACCGCGGTGCGCCCGCCTTCGATGCGTTCGGCCGGCAGCACCACCTGGAACATATGCCAGTTGGTGGTAGCCAGCTCGCCGTCACGCGGCAGCGGCAGCTCAATGCCGAGCTCGGCCAGGCCGCTGGCGGCGGCGCAGCGGTAGTAGGTTTCGGCCAGTTCGGCGCGGCGTGCCGTGATGGCGTCAAGGTGCGCCAGTTGCGACAGGCCGATGGCGGCGTTGACGTCGGTCAGGTTGAACTTTCCGCCGGGTTCCTCCACATCCATGCCGTCCATGCCGGTACGGATCACGCCTTGCAGGCGCAGGCGTTCGGCGCGCTCGGCTTCCTCGGGCGAGTTCATTACCAGGCAGCCGCCTTCGACGCTGGTGATGTTCTTGTTGGCCTGGAAGCTGAAGCTGACCAGGTCGCCGAAGGCGCCGATGCGCTGGCCGCGCCAGCGCGAGTCGATGGCCTGTGCGGCGTCCTCGATCACGCGCAGGTTGTGCTTCTTCGCGATGGCATAGAGGCGGTCCATATCCACCGGCAAGCCCGACAGGTAGACCGGCATGATGGCGCGGGTACGCGGCGTGATGGCGGCTTCCACGGCGTCGAGATCGATATTGCGCGTGCGCGGGTCGATGTCGACGAAGACCGGCTTGGCGCCCACCGTGATGACGACATTGGCGGTGGCGACCCAGGTGATCGGCGTGGTGATGACTTCATCGCCCGGGCCGATATTGGCCACGCGCAATGCGATCTCCATGGTCGCCGAGCCGTTGGCGAAGGTGCGCACCGGGCGTCCGCCGAACAACTCGGACAGCGCGGCCTCGAAGGCGTGCATCTTGGGGCCGGAGGTGATCCAGCCCGAAGCCAGCACCTTGCCCACCTCGGCGATGGCATCGGCGTCAATATTCGGCTTGACGAAGGGCAGGAAGGCTTGCGCAGCGGAAGCGGTCATGGCAATCAGGCTCTTGGTGCGGGTGGTACGGTGATCAGGAACGGGCGATGAGGAACACGCCGGCGAGGATCAGCAGGATGCCTGCTACGCGCAGGGGGCCAATCATTTCACCGAACAGCCACCAGGCTGCCAGGGCGTTTACCACATAACCGAGCGACAGCATCGGGTAAGCGATCGATACGTCGACCCGCGACAGCCCGACGATCCACACACCGACGCTGACTACGTACAGCGTCAGCCCAGCCAGTACCGGCCACTGCGTCAGCACGCGAAACGCCGTGGCAAACAGCGTCGCGCGCTCGATGGTGATGGCGCCCACGGCGTTGGTGCCGGCTTTGAGCAGCAACTGCGCGCACGCGTTGAGCAGCACGCCGGTGAAGATAAAAGCGAAAGTAGAGAGCGTCATGGCGCGCGGTTCGGTTCTTGCTGCGGGACTGCCGGCGCCTGGCCGGGAGGCGGGAAGTTGGTTACCGCGACGCGGCGCTTGTCTTGCCCGATCTTGTACATCGGCACCTTGCGCTCTTCCAGCAGCTTGTAGGTGGCAGCCGACATGATGCCAACGGCGTGCTGGCCATCCTGCCATTTTGCAATAAAGGCATCCAGCGTGGGGAGCCATTTCTGCGGCTCCTGCTTGGTGCCGAACTCCAGTTCGTCCGGCCATTCCACCATGATGGTGGTGCGGCGCAGGTAATACGGCAGCGTGTGGTCCAGCATGCGCACGCCGTAAATCGGCATGTCATCCGTCAGCACGGCGTTGATGGCGGGCACCATGTCCACGCCTGAAGTCTGCCGTCCCATGACCTCGTGGCCCAGCAGCGCCACCGTGAAGCTGGTGAACAAGCCGAGCGAGTAGACGGTGATGCTGACCATCAGGCCCTTGCTCGCCAGCAGCTTGCGCGCGAGGAACACGGCGCCGAGCATCAGCACGAAGGCGGCGCCGACCCAGACGGCGAACAAGCGGTACAGCTCGTTGGGCGTATTGTCGGAATTCAGCGTGGCCACCACCGGGCTGGCCAGCAAGCCGATTGCCGCAATGACCAGCATGCCATTGAGCTGCCGCTTCCAGCTGCGCTCATCGATGTGCTGCAGCGCCACGGCAGCCAGCATGCCCAGTGCCGGGAAGATCGGCACGATGTAACCGGGCAGCTTGGAGCCGGACAGGCTGAAGAAGACAAAGATGGCGATGGCCCATACGGCCAGCAACAGCGCCGGCTGGAATGGCCGTGCCGAGGCCACGCGCGCCGCCGCGCCCTCGCCGCGGACCACTTGCCACATGCGCGGCGCCAGGCCCAGCCAGGGGATGAAGCCCGCCACCAGCAACGGCACGAAGTACCACAGCGGGCCCTTGCGCGAGTGCACCGTCGAGGTGTAGCGCTGCCAGTGCTCGTGGATAAAGAAGAAATTCAGGAATTCGGGGTTGCGCTCCGACACCAGCCAGAACCAGGGCACCGTGACGATCAGCATCAGCGCGATGCCGGTGATCAGGTGCAGGCGGCGCCACAGGCCGAAATCCCGGGAGATCAGGGTGTAGATGACCAGCACGAGGCCGGGCAGGGCAATGCCCACCAGCCCCTTGGTCAGGATCGCCACGCCCATCGCTACCCAGCAAGCCCACATCCAGTAGCGCCGGGCGGCCGGCGTAGCAGCAGGGTGCTGCGCGAGCAACATGAAGGCCAGCACGCAGGCCATGGCGCCGGACAGCGTCATGTCCAGCGAGTTGAAGTGCGAGGCAACGCTCCACATCGGCGCGGCGGCCAGCACCAGCCCGGTGAGGAAGGCGGCCCGGAAGCCATACCAGCGGTTGGCGGCGAGCATCGAGACCACGAGGCCGACCATGCCGGACAGCGCCACGCACAGCCGGGCCTGCCAGTCACCCACGCCGAACAATGTATAGGACAGCGCCGTCACCCACATATGGAAGGGCGGCTTCTCGAAGTACTTAAGTGCGTTGTAGCGGATGGTTACCCAGTCACCGGTGGAAAACATCTCACGGGCGATCTCGGCATAACGGCCTTCATCGGAGCGCAGCAGGTGGCGAGCGTCGAGCGTGCCGAACCAGACCAGGAGAATAAACAGGCAAGCCAGGACTATGGTGGTCGTGGGCAAGCCGGCAGATTGCGAAACACCTTGTGCGGCGCTTCGCGAGGTGTCTCGCGAGGTCACGGAACTACGCATACGTCTCCTGGAAAGGGATCGGGTGGTCGCCCTGGCTTGCGCACATGACGACCGGTTCTCGGGCCTGCGGGGTGTGGCGATCGGCGCGCGGGCGGACCGGATGGCTTGCCCCGCCTGCTGCCACACAGTAACTGCAGTGGCTCGCGATGGCGCCGCCACTTGCATGATTATCAAAGCTAGGTTGCCGCCTTGGCACCGCTAAAAACGGCGTCAGGCTGCTGCCGCAACCCGCGGCCTGGCTGTTTGACGGATTCGGGCTGCCCGGGCATCCGGCGAAAACATCACAACGCCGCAGCAACTGCTTTGGTAGACACAAAATGAAAGCAAGCGATCGTGTCGGTCGCCACGCGCCTTCTGCTTTGTCAGTCTTTCGAGCCGTTACCCCATGGCCAACCGTGGTTGCCAAGTGGCGCGGCGCGCAATGTTAGCACGACCGCCGCAACCCGCCGTCGCGCGCGGCGTCAGCGCACGCGGGACGGCCCGGGCAGGGTGCGTGGCTTAGCCGGGAAATGGCGTATCCGACATATTTCTGGCGCTGCGCAAACGTAGCGAGACGCCGATCAGCAGAATGCCGCAAACCACCGCCCACGCTCCGATCATCCATAGCACCGCCAGCGCGCCGGCAAGGGGTTGCCACAGCAGCAGGAAGGCGAACACGATGCTCGCCAGCCCGGCCAATATCAGCCACCATTCATTGGGTATGTCCTTGCGCAGGCGGATCGCCGCGACAATTTGCAGCACCCCCGTGGCAAGCGTCCAGGCGGCGATATATAAGAGCAGGGAAAAGGCGGTGACCACGGGGCTGAACCAGGTCAGCAACCCGACGCCCAGGCCCAGCAGGCCCTGCAGTGCAAGGATGCCGCGGTCGCTGGCCTCGCGCTGGGTGCCCGAGATGGCCATCAGCAGCGCGCTGACGCCGTCGGCGGCGGCAAAGGCGCCAAACAAGACCACGAGTGCAGCCAGCGTGGCAACGGGTGCGAAAAACGCACAAATCCCGAAAAGGACGGAGAGAATGCCGCGTAATGCCACAACCCACCAAAGCTTGGCGTAATACTGAAGCATAGGAACTCCCTGGCAAGCTGCCCGCATGGGCCGGCAGCGACGGTGACCGACTAAGATCGACAACACGCGCGGGCAAAAAAGCGCTAGTTTCTAGCCAGCGCGAGCCTCAACTTCTGGCTGGCCCTGCATGGGACGCCTGGTCGGAACGAGCTGGGGGCGCGAAATCATTCTAGACAGGATTCATGTGAGGACAAAGGCGCAATCGCTTGTGGCTGCTTCCATTGCCGGTGCCGTGCTGCTGGCCGTGGGCAATCCTGCGCAGGCTCAGACGGTGGCGGTGGCTGCCGCCACCGCGCCCGCGCGGCCCCTTGCCCCCCTGTGCGACGCGCCATGGTTCCGTTCCGGCTCGCGGGTGCAGATGGAAGGCGACGGGGCCATGCCCATGTCGATCACCATGACCTTGCGCCGGACGACCAAGAACCAGACCGGATGCCGGGCGCAGCTCGAGGTTCGCTCCAAGTCGGCGCTGTCTGCCCTGATGGGGCCGCCGGTCATCATGGACCAGGTCCATATGGTCAATATCGACCGCCGCTCCGACTCTGCCAAGAGCAGCATCGAGAGCGAGCATGCCGTCATCAATGCGCAAGGGCGCTATGCCCGCATGTACGGCGAAGCGGCCTTCAGGGGCCAGGGCGTTTTCAGTTACGCGGGCATGGATATCCGCGAGGGCAGCACCCTGGAGGGCGAGGCGTTCGAGTCCAGCGTCTCGCTGCAGATCTACCCGGTGGGCGCGGACAAGGTGGTGGGAAGCATGCGGGCGCTATATGCCTCGATCAGCGTTGGCTCCCGCCATGTGGGCAAGCGCCAGATGATCGATACCTTGCTGGGGCGCAAGGAGTGCATGCCGATCACCTACGAGAAGCGAACCTCGCTGGGGCCGCTGATGGTGGGAGAGGAGGTGGTGCAGGTGGAGCCCACGCTGATGCATGTCACCGACTGGTATTGCCCCGCCGAGGCTTTCGTGCTGCGCACCGAGATTCGCCAGCAGGACAAGGTACAACGGATCGACGTCACGGGGATGGACCTGGATACGACTGCGCCCTGACGCCATCCCCGCCTGGCGCTGCGCATCCACGGACGGCAGAAAGCCCGCCAATCTGGCGGGCTTTCTGCTGCTGAGCTCCGGGCGCCGGACCAGCGCGGCGCCCCTTGCCGATCAGTTCGCGGCTGCGGCCGATGCGGCGGGCTTCTTGCTCTTGCTCTTCTTGCTCTTCTTGGTCGACTTCTTGGCCGGCGGCGCGGAGGCGTCGGTCAGGTCCGTGCGGGTGCTCTTGTTAGCGCCCTGGGAATACGGGTCGAACTTGTCACCGGACTTGGCACCCTGGGAATACGGGTCGAACTTCTCGCCCGACTTGGCGCCCTGGCTATATGGGTCGAATTGCTTCTTCCCGGTCGATTGCGCCTGGGCAGCCACGGAGACGGCGCCAATGCACAGCGCGATGGCTGTCGCGACGAACTTGTTCATGTTTTCTCCTGGAAAATGCCGCCTTCCGGCGGTTCGAATACACGGAAACTGACGGCTAAGGCCGCCACGCCGATTGCGTGGGATACCGTTGCCGCGTTGTCCGCTGGGCCTCAGTGTCGCCAACATTTCGCTTGGCTGTCAACATGCGCTGTATGGTGAAATGCACGCTTTGTGTCGTCCTATGGAAAGCCGCTATTGCCTTTATCGCCAGGACTTGCTCCGCGTTTGGTGATTGATATGCGTCGTTGCGCACTTTTCGTTGGCGCCATGTGCAAAAAAATGCCCCCGCCTGCCTGATGGCCTGCGGGGGCTTTGATTTTGGTGGATCGACGGGCGTTGAAGGCCGCTTCGAAGGCCGTTATTCGGTAGCGACATCCGAAGGATGCTTCCACGCATCCCGGACTTCCGGGCTCGGGGCCAGCGCAAGGTTGATGTTGCGGGCGCCGATCGGCTGCTGGAACCATTGCTTCTGCAGGGCGATCACCTGCGGGCCGGCAAAGACCGATGCAAGGGTTTGGTCCACCAGTTGCTTCCACTCCGGATCGGCCTTGGACATCATCAGCGCGTTCTGCTCGATCGACAGCGCGGGGCCCACGATCACGAACTGCGATGGGTCCTTGGCGCGGGCGCGCAGGCCCGACAGCAACACATCGTCCATCACGAATGCCTGCGCACGGCCGGATTCGAGCAGCAGGAAGGATTCCCCATGGTCCTTCGCATAGATGTCATGGAAGCCGTACTGGCCCTTCAGGCGGCGCACATGGCGATCGCCCGTGGAGCCGGCGCTGGTCACCACGTTCTTGCCGCGCAGGTCTTCGAAGGACTTGATGCCCGAATCCGCGCGCACCAGCATGCGGACCGTGGAGATGTAATGCGAAACGCTGAAGGCGACCTGCTTCTGGCGCTCCAGCGAATTCGTGTTGGGTGCGCAGTCGAGATCGACCAGGCCATTGACCACGGCGGGGATACGGTTCTGCGGGGTGAGCGGCATCCAGCGCACCTTGATCGTCTTCAGTCCGAGCTTCACGCGAGCGGCCTGCGCGGCGCGCAGGCACAGGTCCACCGCGTAGCCCGCGGGCTCGCCCTTGTCGTTGGCGAAAGAGAAGGGCAGCGCCGATTCACGATAGCCCAGCACGATGGTGCCGGTGTCGCGGATCTTGTCCAGCACCGGGCTTTGGGCCTGGACGGCTTGCGGGGCGGAAAACGAGAGGGCGGCGGCAGCGACGAACGCTAGCCTTGCCAGCAGGCGGGATGCACGGAACGTGCCGGCGCTGGCGAATGTGGCAAACGAAAACATATGTCGAATGTTTCAAAAATGGGGAGGCTACCCCTGTGGCCTGCATCGGCAAAGAACATCTTCGTCATAAGCAAATATCGGCCCGGAGAGCCGCCTGGGAAAAGGTGGCCGGTGGCAAAGCGCTCTGCCCCGGCATGTGCCCTGAGGGCGCGGCAGCGCAGGCTCCGACAAAAATTCACGGTGGCCGGGTTGCGGTTTGATCGATGTGCGCGGTACGCTACCAGGTTCGCTGCGTCTGTGACATGCAGTGATCACGATCGTGAAGGGAATCGTCAACTACCCCGGCCTAAAGGCCGGAGCTTGCAAAGGCAACTGAACAAGCTCGGGTTGACCAGGCAAAGCGGTAACCAACCCGCTACGTTGCG
>NZ_JBIUHC010000056.1:0-59502 GCF_044627735.1 Cupriavidus sp. CuC1
TGTGGACGAAGTCAGCCGATGACATCCTCGCCAGCATCAGGCGATTTTGTCTACGAATTTCTGACTCAGGACACTAGCGGGCATCGATATGGCTGGGGGCCGCTTCCCAGCCTGGATGCGTTTTCGTGGCCAGGGCGGCTGCGAAGCCGTGAAGATCGTCTACCGGCGCATCGGCGGCAAGACCCAGTGGCATGCGGATCGCGACTTCTGGATGCACGAACTTGCGCAATCGGAAGCCGGCACCTGTTCTGGTGCACCGCCGACATCGGCTGGATCACCGGGCACAGCTACATTGCCTGTGGCCCGCTCGCGATGGGCGGTACTGGCGTTCTACCTGTCGGCGGCCGGCGTCATCAATGAGGTGTATCAGCGGGCCGTGCTCCCGATCGGGGCAGCGCGCAGCATCCTGCAGGAACGCGTCCCGGAAGCGGTGCCGCACGCAGTGTAGCGCCTCAACCGAAGGAGGCAAGCGGCCTCAGAGCGGCGTCTCCCGCTGGTACCGGTCCTGCTCCCAGTACGGCGGCTGGCCATAGTACTCATGGATGCTGGTGGCCCATTGCGGGTCCGCCATGCTTGGCCAATGGCCCTTGTCGAAGCCGGGCGCGGCCTCCAGTACTTCCTTCTCGATGCCCAGCACAAAGCTCTTGCGCTGGATGTCGAGCGTGAGCGCGGACCAGGGCACGGCGAAGAGCTTTCCGCCCATGCCGAGGAATCCGCCGAAGGACAGCACCGCATAGGCGATGCGCCCGCCGGGTACATCCAGCATGATGTGATCGACCTTGCCAAGTTTGTCGCCGCCGGGGCCGATCACCGGGTTGCCTTCCAGCGTATCGGCAGCCATCAGGAACGGCCCGGGTCCCGGGCTGTTCTCTTCGAATTTGCCGACGATGGTGGCGCGCGGGCCACCGCTGTTGTGGTCGAGTTCATAGGGGTTCATGGGTTGACTCCAGGAAAGTGGAATGCAATAGGCGACAGCCCAAGCAGCAGCCCGCGGCCGGTGGCTCGCGGCGCTGCGTGCGCGGGCTGTTCGTTACAGTTGGTGGACGGACAGATGATTCTCGACCGACTTCACGCCGCGGACACCGTGGGTCACCTCGGCCGCCGTCTGCTTTTGCGTTGCCGACGGGACGCTGCCGGTCAGGCGCACCACGCCCTCGCGGGTGCGCACGTGGACGTGCATCGAGCTCAGTTTCTTTTGCTCGAGCAGGCTGGCCTTCACCTTGGTCGTGATCTCGGTGTCGCTGATGCCCTGGCCAACCGTCTCATGGGTGGGGTTGAGCGACATCGGCGACGGTGCCGTATCGTTCGTCGCGCCATGGCTTAGCGGCGCGTACAGGCTGGCAGCCAGCGTGATGCACGCGGCGCCGGTGGCAAACTTCATGGGATGGATGGATTTCACTTGAGCTACCTCGATTCAGGATCCAATCAGTAGTTGCACGCATGGCACGCGGCTCGCCGGGCGAGCCGGTCCCAGGCAGATGCAACCGCCCGGCATGGCGTCGCGAGGGATTTTTCCCTGTGACGCGGCATTCCGACAAATCGAGATTGACAGCGATTCGCCATGGCGTCGGTACGATGGCGGACACGGAGATGTCTTTATTGGCACTTCGCTTTGCGAGAGCACCTGCCGAACACCTGCCAAACACCTGCCAAACAGGCGCCGCTCAAGCGCGCATGGTCACCAGCATCGCGCAGACAGCCAACGCCATCACCAGCGTGGCGATCCAGCCCAGCACCTTCAGCCTTGTGCTGATGACGAACTCGCCCATGACGTCGGTCCGTGCCGCCATCAGCATTGTCACCACCATGATCGGCACGGAGATCACGCCGTTGATGACGGCGCTCCAGTACAGCGCCTTGATCGGGTCGATCGCGGTAAAGCCCAGCGTGATGCCGATCAGGGTGGAGACGGCGATGATGCCGTAGAAGGCTTTTGCGGTCATCGGCGTGCGCTCCAGGCTGTTCTTCCATTTGAAGGCGCCCGCCATGGCATAGGCTGAGGATCCGCCCAGCACGGGAATCGCCAGCAAGCCGGTGCCGATGATGCCGGCGCTGAACAGCATGAAGGCGAAATCGCCGGCAATGGGGCGCAGCGCGGTGGCTGCCTGTGCCGAGGTCTGGATATCGGTGACGCCATGCAGGTTGAGCGTCACCGCCGTCGTCAGGATGATGAAAAACGCCACCAGGTTCGAGAAGCCCATGCCGATGTAGGTATCGATCTTGATGCGCCGCAAATTGGCTTGCGCCTGCCAGGGCGCATTGATCAGGGGATGGGCCTGGGGGCTGGCGAGCTGATCCTCGACTTCCTGCGATGCCTGCCAGAAGAACAGGTAGGGGCTGATGGTCGTGCCGAACACCGCCACCACGGTCGTGACGTACTCGGGCCTCCAGGACATGTGTGGCATCAGCGCCTTCAACAGCACCTGCGACCACGGGATATGCACGACAAACGCCGTGGCCACGTAGGCCAGCAAGGCAAGCGTGAGCCATTTCAGGAAGCGGACATAGCGCCGGTAGGGAACGAACACCTGCAGCAGCAACGAGGTCACGCCGAATACCACGGCATAAAGCTGGGCGGGACCGCCCACGATCAATCGCAGCGCCTCGCCCATGGCCGAGACATCAGCCGCAATATTGATCGTATTGGCAACCAGCAAGAGGCTGACCACGGCATACAGGAGCCACGCGGGGTAATGCCTGCGGATGTTGGTGGCCAGCCCATGGCCGCTCACCCGCCCGATCCTGGCGCTCACCACCTGGATGCCCACCATCAGCGGGTAGGTGAGCAGCACCGTCCACAACATGTTGAAGCCAAACTGCGCGCCGGCCTGCGAATAGGTGGCGATGCCGCTGGGATCGTCGTCCGCCGCGCCGGTGATCAGGCCCGGCCCGAGCTTGCCGAGCCATGTTTGTTCAGCGTCTTGCGGTGCGGATGCCTCATATTTCACCATGCCTCCAGTTGCTGGCTTGCCGCTAACATAGCAGGTTCCGCAGGTGCGCACGCCACGTTTTGGATACGCGCGCTGACAGCGCGCGCAGGGCGAACCGCACGCCCGTGCCTTTGCCTATACTTAGAGCCGCAGGTCAAGCGCGTCATTCGCCAAGCGTCGTGCGCGTTTCGCACGCCAGTTGCCCGGGGGCATTCATGGAGTACAAGGACTACTACGCGATGCTCGGGGTGGAGCCAACGGCCACGCAGGATGAAATCAAGCGGGCCTACCGCAAGCTGGCGCGCAGGTATCACCCGGACGTGAGCAAGGAGCCGGATGCGGAAGCCCGCTTCAAGGACGTGGCCGAGGCGTACGTGGCGCTGAAAGACGAGGAGAAACGTGCCGCCTACGACGACGTGGGGGCACGGTACAAGAGAGGCCAAGAGTTCACGCCGCCGCCGGGATGGGATAGCGGCTTCGAGTACAGCGGCGGCGAAGCGGATTTCGAGCAAGACCTGGACCGCAGCGATTTTTTCGAGTCGCTCTTCGGCGCCCGGCATGCGCAGTCTCGCGGCGCGCGCGGCGCTGCCCGCATGGCAGGCGGGGATCACCATGCCAAGGTGCAGATCGATCTGCTGGACGTCTACCGGGGCGGGCGCCGCACCATCACGCTGCGAACGCCCCAGGCGGACGCCAGCGGCCACGTGCGATTGCAGGAGCGGCAACTGGACGTCAATATTCCCAAGGGCATCCGCAGTGGACAGCATCTTAGGCTCGCAGGCCAGGGCGGCCCCGGATTTGGAGACGCTCCGGCTGGCGACCTCTATCTCGAAATCGAGATCGCACCGCACCCGTTGTTCCGCGTAGTCGATCGCGACGTCTACCTCGACCTGCCTGTCGCCCCATGGGAAGCCGCCTTGGGCGCCAGCGTCGCCTTACCCACGCCGGATGGCCGCGTGCAACTCAGCGTGCCACCGGGCTCGTCGGCAGGCCGCAAGCTGCGGCTCAAGGGCAAGGGCCTTCCCAGCACGCCGCCCGGCGACCTGTATGCGGTGCTGTCGATCGTTGTGCCGCCCGCGGATTCGGATAAGGCCAAGGACGCGTACCGGGAAATGGCCAAGACCTTTAGCGGCTTTGCCCCGCGCCGTTCACTGGAGGCTTGATGCGATGAGCGATCAAGGCATATCGATGCTGCATGGCGTTCTTGTCGAAGAAGAGATGCAGTTCACGCTGGTGGAGCTGAGCGTGGCCTGTCATGCCGACATTGAACAGGTGGTGGCGCTGGTGGAAGAAGGCGTGCTGACGCCGCGCGGCGAGGATGCGCCGGGCTGGCGTTTTGACGGCGCCACGCTCAAGCGCGCCCGCGCGGCCCTGCGGCTCGAGCGCGACCTGGAGCTTGGGGTGGCGGGCGTCGCCATGGTGCTCGACCTGCTGGACGAGATCGAGACGTTAAGGGCGAAGCTGCGGCGGGCGAACCTGGCTTGATGGATCGCGCCAGCGCTCCACCTCATGCCGGCATCTCCGGCATCTCCGGCGGCCAACGGTGCGTCTCTGCCTGGCAACGTTGGCACCACGCATACAAGGCGTCGTACATCACCATGCCGTGGCGGAGCATTTCGTGGTCGTCCGGGAACACCTGCGACAGACCCAGGGAGATGGCGTATAGCCCTGCCGATTGCGGTGTGAGATCGAGCCGCGATGTGTCGGCGCCCCGCACGATGCTGGCCAGATGCTGCAAGGCGGGATCCGTCAGGCCGTACTTGTCCAGGAAGGCGTCAAAGCTGCAGAGCTCCCCAACATGCGATAGCTCGACGTCGGGGATGTCATAGGGAATGGCACCGGTCTGGCGAGCGGTCTTCAGGACCTCACCGGCAGGCACATAGAGAAATTCCGGCGCATCGTCAATGAACCTGGCGATCAGCCAGGGGCAGGCGATCCGGTCAATCTTCGGTCTTTCGCGGGTAATCCATTGCATGGCTGACTCCTTTGAGGATTGCCGATGTTCGCTGGACCATCGACCACTTAATGCCCGATGTGCAGCAGGGGGTAGGCCATCAGGCCGACCAGTGCGGCACCGGCCACAATGACGGGCTCGGGCAGCTTCTTGAAGCGCCACAACAGCGCTACCGTGGCCAGCGCCAGCAACGCGGTGGGCACGTCCACGATCGAGCGTTTGGCCAGGACGATCACGGCGGCCGTGATGGCGCCCACGGAAAAACGACGGCAGCACAAAGGCGATCCCGACCAGCGTGGCGCCCACGATGCGATAGTGAACATAGCCAAGATAAATGGCGAGCTGCGCCGCCATGGGTCCCGGCGCCAGCTGCGCAAGCGCGATGCCTTGCCAGTAGTCAGCCTCCGTGGTCCACGCGCGCCGTTCGACCAGATCGCGGTGCATGTAGCCCGCCAGCGCAACGGGGCCGCCAAAGCCCAGCGTGCCGAGTCGCAGCATGTAGAGAACCAGCTGCCAGAGCGTATAGCCGGGATGCCGGGATGGAGGAGTGTCCTGCGCATGCATGGATGTTCCTTATCTGTCTCTTCGACTCTGTCTGCAGCCAGGCTTGCCTCAGCCTCGGCGCTTGGTGGTGAAGTGGGCGTAGAGCGAGTCCAGCGCCAGCCCTGTTTCCGCCAGCAGCGCATCATCGTCGGGCAGCCGCTCGCGTGCGCCGGCGAGGATGGCCTCGAAGCCGCTTGCCTCGGGCTGCTGGTCTCCGCCCACGTCCAGCGTGTGCACCATCTTGCCCAGGCGGCGCAGCGCCCGGTCCTCATCCAGGCCGAAACTTGCCATCAGGACCTCGAACGACACGCGTTCGCCAACGTGGGTGAAGGTTGCCCCGTCGAAATCGAATCCCAGCGCATCCGGTGGGCAGTCGGCGGTCTTCTCCAGCCACTGGAAGCGAGCGTGCGGGTCGATGAAGCGCAGGATCAGCCAGGCACTGGCGACCCGGTCCACCCACAGGTGCCGGCGCGTGGCCCACAGGCGCCCTTGGTACTGGGCGCGGTCGCGGCGGGCGATCACGCCGGCAGCGGAATGTGGTTCCCCTGGGGACAGGATCGCGCCGATCGTGCCGGCGAAATCCTTCCATTGCGCCTGAGCACGCAGTGAGGCCTCGTTCGGAAAGAAGTCGATTGCGCGAATGGCCTCCAGGGATCGTTCGTGCCGGCGCAGCAGCCTGGCCAGCTCTGCTTCGCTCAAGGCGGACAGCGTCTTGCGCGCTTCCGATAGCGCGCTCTCCAGCTCGCCGTATTCGCGCGAACGGTCGAACAGGTGCCGATATGCCGCCGGATCATCGGACGCATTGGGCTGGACATCCAGCAACCATGCTTGTCCATCCTGCTGCAATGCCTCGTCAGCCAGCTCGCGCAGTTGCGCCGCCTGTGCAGCGCCGGCGGGAAGCAGGTAGGCGCCATCGCGCAAGGCCGCGCACCCAAGCGATTTCACGGCTCGCCAGATGCGCATGCGGGTGGTGGCGCCGGACGTCGGGATACTCACGATGAGCAAGAGCCACGAGTCGGAAGAAGTGGTCATGTAGGGCATGGTAGGAAGACGTAGCGGCCATTTCAACTATGTAGAGATATCTACAATATGAACATTCTCGGTGCCGGGGCCATACCCCGCCAAGCCGATCAGCCTCGTCGTCGGTAGCGCGCCAGGCGGCTCCGTCGATCTCTTCGCGCGCCATCGGCAAGCATCTGCAGGACGCGTCCAGTCGCAGGAAATGAAGGCGCTCTTCCTCAAGGAAGGAAGGCGCGGAGCCGGCGGTGATGAAGCCGGCTGAGTTCGCCACCTTCATCGCGTCCGAGGTGGACCGCTGGAGGAAGGTCGCCAAGGCTGCGGGCATCCGGCCCGAGTAGGTGCCGGTGCGCATCGCGCCGTCACGCCGTCACGCCGTCACGGTGTCACGGTGTCACGGTGTCACGCCATATCCCGCACCCTGATTCTCACCGCCGGATCCCCCAGCACCACATAGTTGCGCGTATCGTCCCGTGCCACCCAGCGCAGCGCGATGTCGGTGTCCGGGACATCGGCGCCCGCGCTGCGGTCCCGCAGCAGGTCAGCCAGTTCGGTACTCAGCGCGGCCCAGCGGATGTTGAAGCGGTCTGTCGCCTGGCCGACGCGCTCGCCGCGCAGCAGGCTGCCGATCACGTCGCGGAACCCCTGGGTTTGCGCATCGGCGCGCTCGGACTGGAAGCCGTAGGCCCAGGCCCTGTCGATATGCCCGAGCACGGCCAGCGCGCCGCCATGTGGATGCGCCAGCAGCCGCTGCGGCAAGCGCGCGGTAAAGGGCGCCGGCGCGAGCCGGGTGGGGGCGTTGCCGCTGCGGCTGAAGTTGTCGAAGTCCGGGCAGCCCGCGCCATAGCAGGCAAAGCAGAACTGGATGAGGCCATGGCACTGCGCGTCGGCGGGGACATCCTGCGCGGCGAACCAGTGCTCGGGGCTGATCGCGCCATAGCCGGGCCAGTCCTGGCAGACGATGGCGCCCTGGGTGTCGGCAAGGCGCGCGTCGTCCGCGCGAAAACCCATGCCGTGCGAGCCGGTGAAGAGCAGGGCGGGTGGCCCGCCCGGTCCTTTGCCGCGCAATACATCTGTCAGCGCGGCTTTGGTGGCGGCTTCGCCAAGCAGCGCCTTCACGGCAAAGCCCTGGCGCTCGCCCAGGGGCTTGGCCTGCGCGGTGCCCTGGCTGAGCGGGGTGGCCAGCTGCCGCGTGAGCAACTGCGTGGCGCGATCGAACTCATGGCAGGTGGCGAACAATGCGATCCTGCGCTGCGCGGCCACGCTGGCCATCGTCTCATACGCCGTCACGCTGTCCGCGTAGCTGCGAAAGTCCGCCAGCTGCGGAAAATCCAGCCGTCCCACCGCCCAGTACAGGTCCAGCGTGTACTGGAAGGCAAACGGGATCTTGTCCGGCGGCCCTACCAGCACGAGATAGTAGGGCACGCCCAGGGCCGGGTCGACGACGTTGAGCGAGACCCCGTGACGCGCCAGCCAGGTAGCCGCGCTTTCGCCGGGCAGGCAGCCATCGGCGCCCTGGAACACCGTGACCTGTCCAGCCTCGCGGTGCCGCCAGGCGATCAGCGGCGCGAGCGCGTCCAGGTATGGCGCCGGATCCACGTCGGAGGGAAACAGCAGGCCCCAGCCGGCCTCGTCGAGCTTGTCGCCGTCGACATCGCCCAGCACGGCATAGGTCTCGGCTTGCCGGGCTTTTTCCGCGGCGCGCTCCGGCGCGCGGCGCAATCCGTGCTCATGCGCGGAGAATTCGGCGATAGCCTGCGCATCGATGTCGGCTAGCGGGCATCCGGTGTCGGCCTGGATGCCGAGCGGGATGGGCATGGAGTCGTCGGTCATGGTCGGGGCTCCTTGGATTCATTCCCAGGCCAGCGCGGCCTGCCAGATCAGGTGGGCGACTTCCGGCCCGGCGATATCGTTGTGCGCGCCGGCGATGCCGCTGCCGTTGCAGATGTACTCGCTGGCTTCGATGTTCAGCACCTTGCCGGCCGTCATGGCCATCATGGGGTAAGGGCGGTCATAGGGTTGCATGGCTGCGTCCGTGGCACTGTCGATGCCCTGGATGCCGAACGCGCCGATGGCGCCGAAGGTTGGGTAAGTGGGAGATGCCTGCGTGGTGTCGAAAGCCACCTGGCCCGCCACGCCGGCGGCCCAGGGATAAAGCGTGCCGACCGCGCTGTCGTGCCGCGAGCGGGTGATCACCAGCGGCCCGCTGACCTTGCCATCCGGCAGCAGGTTGTGGCAGTAGCCCGCCGTGCCGGGGCGCACGGGAATTTCTGGCGCGTACGCCCAGAGCGACATGGCGCCCTGCACCAGCACGCAGGAGGCCACCGGGCGGCGCAGCGCGGCCGTGCCGCCGGGGCCGCCCAGCGCGGCGGACATGACGACGGCGCCGAAGCTGTGGCCCATCAGGTGGATGCGCGCCGCCGGCAGCGCGTCGCCAATGCGGTTGAGCAGCGGGAAGACGCCGCACTCGCCCACGGTCTGGCCGCGCTTTTTCATGGTCCAGAACGAGAGTTGCCGCAGCGGTGCCAGCAGCCCGCCCAGCACCGAGCCGCCAAACGCGGCGCCCAGCTGGTTGGCTTCGGCGAAGGACGCTGCGGGATCGAAGGGCAGCCGGTCGGCCCCGGCGTCGCCGCCCACGCCCTCGCTGCCCAGCGCGAGTGCCTGGTCGAGTTGCAGGTAGGCCTGGCGCACCGGTTCAGGCAGGCTCACCGCATCCGCCTGGGTGCGCGCGGCTTCGAAGATGGCGGCCAGCGCGGCGCGCACCTGTGGCGTATCGCCCAGGCGCTGCGCATAGGCGTCGATCATGGCTGGCGCGCCCGGCCCGGCCAGCGGGGCAAAGCTGGCGCCGTCGCCCAGTTCTTCGTCGCCCCATGGCTGGCTGGGCCAGTGCACGCCGATATGGGTAACAGCGAAATCCGGGTGCCGGGCGCGCATGGCCTGTTCGTCGCCGACACTGCGCGCGAACGCGCCGATCCAGCGGTCGTACTGGGTGCGCGCCGCGGGCAGGTCGCCCTGCCAGCCGTGGCTCCACAGGAAGACATCGGTGGGCGCGGTGGCTTGCCATTGCGCCAGCAGGCGGTCTGACATCCGTCCACCGATTCCGTCCGGGTCGTCGCTGCGTTCGTTGCCGGCGGCGTCCAGCGCCAGCAGGGCGTAGCTGGCGCTGGTACCTGCGATGGTCTGGAATGGCATGGCGTGTCCCCTTGCTAGGTAGGTTCAGATTCAGTCGATGCGCTCAGCGCGCTTCGCACGCGGTAGGTGACGGCGTATCGCCCTTGAAGAACTCGGCCTTCTGCCTGGGCGTAAAGCCGCCGCCGACGATGGCGCAGGCCGCTTTGCGCCATTGCGCCATGTCCAGGTCCCAGATCGCCGCGATCCCCGTGCCTGCCGCGTACAGCCAGCGCCCGTCGTCGCTCACGGATAGCGCGGCCACCGGCTGCCGCGGGTCGCGATAGAGCGTCTGCGGGATGGGCAGAGGACGATCGGCCTCGGGATCGAGCAGGAACAGGTTGCCGTGGTCGTCCCCGGCGACGACGAACGGCGCATCGGGCGCGGCCAGCGCGGTGATGACGCCTGCGGCATCCTGCTTGAGGATGGTGGCCTTGGCCTGCACCGGCTGGCCCGGCGATGCTGCCGGCGCTGCGGAGCGTTTGGGCAATGCCAGGCGATACACCTTGCCGAGGTAGTTGCCGGCCACCAGCGTGTCGCCGCGCGCGTCAAAGGCCAGGCTGGTGATCTGCCCGCGCGGCAGGCCCGCGAAGCGCAGGGCCATGACGGCCTTTGCCTGCGCGCAATCGGCGCCGGCCGCGGCAACCTGCCACAGGCTGATGCCGTCGTCGTCGGTGACCGCTAGCTCCGCGGTGCCCGGCCGGAAGGTGGCGTAGGCGGCATGGGACAGGGCTTCGGGCAGCGGGATGCGGCAGGCGGCGGCTTCGGGAGCGGCTGCCACGGCCGCCGTGGATGCGGACGGCATCGCGTGCACGTCCGCGCCCTGATCGGGCGCCAGCTGCCATAGCTCTAGCCGCCGGTTCTCCGCAGGTTCGCCTGAGCGGATTGCCAGCAAGCGTGCGTCGTCGCTGATCGTCAGGCGGGTGCTGGCACCGGCCATCACACCCGGCAGGATCGCATTGCCCGTGCCATCGGCCCGCAGCATCCAGACCTGGCCATTGTCATCCGCTGCTACCAGGCGCTGCGCGCGTCGCGCCCAGTCGAGTGCCCGCACCGGTGGCGCCGGCATGGTGATGGGGCGCCGGCTGGCCTCCTTGCCCGGCTCGGCCTGCAGCAATGCCAGCTTGCCGTCTTCGGTCGCGGCCACCAGGGGCGGCGTGATGCCCGTGAGCGCAAGCAGCAGAGGGGGCGTGCCTTCCTGCCGGCGCGAGACGATGCGGGCCATTGGGTGCCGCGGCGCATCGAAGCGCATCTGCAGCAGTTCGCCCTGCTCGGTGGACGCATAAAGCCGCTGGTCGCGGCCGGCCAGGGCCAGCCCGGTGATCTGGCTCGGCAGGTCCAGCAGCTCGGTGCGCGTTGCGCGCGTGTGTTCCGGGTCGAGCCCCCAGTGGATCACGCGGCCATCCCAGCCGCCGGAGAGCAGTTGCCGGTCATCGGTGAACACCAGCCGTACCACGGCGTCGTCGTGCCCCAGCAGCGCTTGTGGCCATAGCTCGCCGTCGGCGGTGCGCCACACGCTGATGCGCCCGCCGCGCGTGCCCGCCACCACCACGCTGCCATCGGGGCTGACGGCGATGCTGTGGTAGCCCGCGAACCAGTCGGTATTGTCCGCGGGCGCCGACAGTTCGTGCGCGGGCGTCTTCAGCACGGATGGCTCCGCCGGGTCCGTCTGCGGGTCCGCCGGCAGGTGCCACAGCCGTGCCTTGCCGTCCCGCCCGGCGGTGGCGAGCTGCCGCCCCTGGTCGAACAGCGCCACGTCGGTCACCCGCAGCGCATGCGCGCGCGCGCTGGCAATCGGGTACCGCCGGGCGTCTGCGCCCGTGGCAAGGTCCCACACGGCAATGCGGCCGCGGTCGTAGCCCGCGACCAGGCGCTGCCCGTCGCTGGATAGCGCGGAGACCGGGCCCCAACCGCCTTCGCTTCTGGCGCCCGCCGGCAGCAGCAGCACCGTGGCGCGCGCCGGCTGGGCGATATTCCAAAGCGCCACGCTGCCGTCCTGCCCGCCCGTGGCCAGCGTGCCGGCGCCAGCCAGTGCAAACACGCGCACGCCTTCGGGATGCTGGTTCCTGAGCGCGGTCTCGTCCAGGCGCACCGTTGGGGAACCGGGCGCAAGCCCGGTGATCTCCATGAGCCAGCGATTGCCGCCGAGCCGGGCGCTCACCCGATAGCCGGCGTTGCCCTGCACCTCCAGCGTTTGCTCATCCGCGCGCGACAGGTAGGCCTCGATATCCCGGGCACGGTTCATGGCGCTGACCAGCGCGCGCCGGAAATCAAAGCCCTCCGGTGGCGCATGGTTGTGCTGGCCGCGCGTGCCCTCCACCGCCGCCAGCAGCGCGGCGTCTGGTGCCGGCCGCGAGCCAAGCAGCGAGAACAAGGCGTTTTGCCGCGCGATGTCCTGCTTGGTGGTGCGCAGTTGCCAGGCCAGGATCGCCACGCCGATCAACACCAGCAGCGCGATGACCCCGAGCGCATAGCCAAAAATGCGCCAGCGCCGCGCGCGCTCCTGTTCCGCGCGATGGCGCTGGTAGGCCGCCAGGAACCGGTTCTCCGCTTCGCTGTGCCGGTCTTCCGCTTCGAGCAAGGTGTCGTCGAGTTCCGCGCTGGAGGTGAGCTTGCCAAATACGCCGGGATTCTCGCCGGACAGCGCCCAGGCGCGCGCCAGTTGCTTCCAGTGCGGCAGGTACTGCGTGCGCCATTGCGCGTTGCTGGCGCGCAGCGGCTCGATCAGCCGGTCATGCGCCAGCTCCAGCCACTGCGCGTCCTGGCGGCTTTGCGCGCGCACCAGGTGGTACTGCTGCAGGATGTCGAGCTCGGCCGCGGTGGGGGAACTGCGCGAGCCGGCATCCAGCGTCGCCTGCGCGCGCATATTGGTGGCGGTGATCAGGCGGCTCTCGATCCAGTCGCGCACCACGCGTTGCCGGATCAGCGTGCCGGTGGCCGCGTCCAGGGCCATGTTGCAATAAGAAGCCAGCGCCGCGCTGGTGTCCAGGCGCTGCACCTGTTCAAGCGTGATGGCGCCGCCGCTCGCCGGCGGCCCGGCCGGGCCGAAACACGCCTGCCACAGGCTCAGGCCCACCACCTGCAACTGCACCGGCTCGATATATCGCCCCTCGCGCAGGCTCACCTTGCCCGTGGCGTCCCGCGTGCGGACCTGGGCCAGATCCTTCACGAGCTGCCGTGCCGCGTCTTCCCGAAAATCCACGCCAGCTTCCAGTGCGGGCCCGCGCAGCGCTTCCAGCGCCTGCTCGCGGGACAGCAGGTCGATCCGCATGGTGTTGGTCAGCCGCGTGGGCACCAGGTCGCGATAGGCATCGAGCCAGGAGAAGTACTCCTCACGCATCGCTACCAGGGCCCAGACGGGGCTCCCGCTACGGCCGAGCAAGTCGCCCAGCTGCGCAAAGAACACCTGCTTGGCGCCGGTGTCGGTGGTGTCGAGCGTGAAGATCTCCTCGAACTGGTCGAGCACGATCAGCAGCCGCCGTGCGCGGCCGCCGTGGCCGGGGTCTTCCAGGCGGGCCAGGCAGGACAAGAGCGTATCGTCCGCGCGCGGCTTGAGCTCGGTGCGCGCGGCCCAGCAGTGCAGCACGCTGGTGACGTAGCGGTTGGCGCCTTCGTACGGCACGCTCACGCGGGCGGTCGGCAACATGTCGAAACGATCCGACAGGCGCGGCCGCAGCCCTGCCTCGATCAGCGAGCTCTTGCCCGCGCCGGATGGCGAGTACAGCAACACGATGCGGTCGGCGATCAGGCGGTCGCGCAACTCCTCGATCTCGGCATCCCGCCCGAAGATCGGGTCGGTCTCGTCCAGCGGCATGGGGCCGATGTACGGGCCATGGGCGCGCTGCGCCGCGCTGTCGTAGGCAGGATTGGCCGCCATCTCAGGCCTCCAGGCGCCGCAGCAGTTCGGCGGTGAACATGCCCACGTCGCCCCAGTACAGCTTGAGCCGCGCCTTGTCCTGGAAGTAGCGCTCCAGGTAGCGCCGCGCGCTCACCGGGTCGACGATGCTGTTGGGGTCCAGCTGCGCCGAGAGGTGCTGGTACTCCTGGCGCAGGTCCGCGCCCTCCAGGTTGAGGATGCTGCGAAACAGGATGCGGAATTCCCACGACTGCACGTCGAAGCCGACAAACAGCAGCGCGCTGTCGTTCAGGCGCGCCCGCACGGCCAGCGGGATGGCGTTGCTGGTCGTCGATACGCTGGTGAGGTAGTCAAAGTACTGGTCCTCGGTCAGCACCAGCGAGCCGGGCTCGCGCAGGTCGCCAAACAGCTTGAGCACCATCGGCGCCTGCGCGGTGGGGGAGGCGCGCTTGCGGCCTTCGGCCAGCGCGTCGTCGCAGGCCTGCGCCTGGCGGTTCCAGCGGCACAGGCGGATGCCGGGATCGGCACCGCCCTCGCGCAGCGCATCGGCAAGCAGGTCGCTCGGATCCGTCGTCAGGTAGACCGGCAGCTTGAGCCGCGCCATGGCGCGGTAGGGGTTGCCGGGATCCCGCTGGCGTTGCGCGCGCCCCACGGCGCAAACCACTTCGCCAAGCTGCGCGATGATGTCTTCGTTGCGCAGCGCCGACAGCGCGGCCGGCAGGATGTCGCGGTACTGCTGGCTCAGGTGCTGGTAGGCGAACTTGAAGAAGAGCCGCCGCGGAAACACGCCTTGCTGGGACACGGCCAGGTACTGCGCCACCTGCGGCAGCTCGTCGCGCTCGTGCGCCGCCATCGGGAAGTGATAGGCCTCGGCCCACATCTGCGCCAGTTGCAGGCGCGAGCCGAAGACCGTCTCGCTCATGGCGGGCCCGAGGATCGGCGTGGTCTCGCCGTGCTGGATGTTTTCGATGACGGCGCGCCAGGCGTCTGCGCCATCGCCTTCGTCGGGGCCGAAGCCAGGTGGGTAGAAGATCCGGCCGCTGTCCAGCCGCGTGAACACCGCAGGCATCCACCAGTCCGGATACTGGCTCACGGCTGCGCGCGCAACGCCCGCGGCGCGGTCCACCTCGCCGTGGTCGCGCAGCTCGGCAAAGAACACCGGCATGAAGGCGGACATGGTGGCCACGCTCACATTGCCCTGCATGGCCAGCACGGCAGGCACGCCGGCCTGCGCCAGCAACGGGCCCAGTGCCATCAGCGTGCTGGCGCAGCGTGCCGCCCCCGTGCCCGCGCTCTGGCAGGAGCACAGCACCACCAGGCTGGGCGGGCGTTCCAGCGCGCCGATGCGGTTCACCAGCACGCTGCCGGACACCAGGTCGCGGGTGCCGTCCATGCGTTCCAGCCACAGCATCGGCTCATCGTCCACCAGCGCCCCGTGGCAGACGAGGTAGAGCACGTCCACGCCGTCGCGCAAGCCGGCAAGGATGCGCTCAACCGTGGCGCACCCCGGCTCGGCCAGCACGGTCACGGGGATCGGGGCCAGCGCGGCGCTGGCACGCGCGGCTTCGCCCGCGGCATCGATCGGCGCCAGCTCCGGGCCGAGGCCGCCCGGGTTTGACACGACCACCAGCGCCGTCACGTCGCTCTTGGCGCGCAGCTTGGGCAGGCGCATCTCACGCGCAAACAGGTAGCGTGAGAAAAAGCAACGTTGCCCGATGAAGAGTGGATGCTCGCCGGCCGGGTCGAACAAGGTCTCCCAGGGCAGCGCGTGCAGCTCGCGCGCCAGCACGCTGATGCGCAGGCGCACGCGCAGGTCCAGGCGCCGCTCGTCCGCGGCGTTCTGCGCGGTGACAAAGGCATCGCGCACGACCGGCGCGGCAAACAGGCTGGCGGCCAGCGCGCGACCGCATACCTGGGGATCCGCGTCGCGCAGCGCCGGCGCATCCGGCGACAATGCCAGCGGCACGCGCGGCGTGATGGCGTCGCCCTCCGGCACCCGATGGCGTGCCTCCACCGCGTACGTGCCATCGCCATCGCTGTCGATGACGATCTCTAGCTCGGAGTAGTTGCGTGGCATAGAGCGTCCCGGATGGTAAGGCGACCGTCCAGGAACTACTGAATATGAAAACTGCAAAAAATGCAATTTGCGTCTTGGGCGCACCATGCGACTGCCGTCGCGCGGGGTGCTGCAAGCGGCATCCGATAACGCGCAACGCCCCTGGGCGCTCTGGCTATCGCAGGCCTCGGCGCGAAGGCAAGCGCCCGGGCAGCCCTAGGCCGCCGCGGGCGCTGGCAGGCTGGTATCCAGCAGCGCCGCCAGCGCCGCCGCCAGCGGCGAGCGCACCGACCCGCGCAGCCACACCATGCCCACCGTGCGCTGCGGGCAGGGCGCCGGCAGCGCCCAGCGCCGCACCCTGGCGTCCTGCTGCCCGCCTGGCGCCCAGTCCGGCAGCACCGATACGCCCAGGCCTTCGGCCACCAGCTTGGCAATATGCTCGATGCCGTCCAGCTCGAACTGGACCTGCGGCCGCAGGTTGTGGCGGTGCAGGTAGTCGTCGGCCTGCTTGCCAGCCACCACGTTGCGGTCGTAGCGGATAAACGGCTCGCGGGCGATGGTCTGCAGCGGGTCGGTCACCTTCATGCGCGCCGGTGTCAGCAGGATCAGGGACTCGTTGCGCAGCGGCACCCACTCGCAGGTCTTGGGCATGGCAAAGGCGGGGTGCACCAGCACCGCGGCATCCAGCTCGCCGCTGACGACCTTGGCCATCAGCGCCACCGACGTGCCCGGCTCGATAAAGATCTCGATGCCCGGGTAGCGCCGCTTCCATTCGCGCAGCGCGCTCGGCAGCAGGCCCATCAGCGCGGTCGGGGCGCAGCCCAGGCGCAGCGGGCCGGCGGGCAGCGCAGTGTCCGATGCCTCGGAGCGCAGGTTGCCGACTTCCCGCACCACCAGCCGGGCGCGTTCCAGTATCCGGCTGCCGGCGATGGTGGGGCGCACCGTGCGCCCCGAGCGCGCCAGCAGCTTGCTGCCGATGTCGGCTTCGAGCGCCTTGATCTGCTGCGCCACGGTGGTGGGCGCCAGGTCGAGGCGCCGGGCGGCTTCCGCGATGGAGCCGGCATCCACCACGACGATAAAGGTTTGCAGGAAGTTGATGTCCATAAACACGCATTTTACGTGTTCAGAAACATCATGGCGGCGCTTTTCTGGTGGATTTGGGTGAGCAACACTACGTGCACTTACCCAAGACCATTCGCCACCTACCCGAGAGAGACCTGTATGCCGATCATCCAATCCATCGAAGTTTGCGTCGCCCGCGTGCCGCTTGACCACGTGACCTCGTTCTCCAACCGCACCGTGACCGAGCGCCACTATGGCCTGGTGAAGGTGCGGTCCGCCGATGGCGTGGAAGGCATCGGCTTTTGCTACGTGGGCAGCGCGGGCGGAGAGCTGTTCCGGGTGGCGGTGGAGCAGTTGCTCGCGTCCGTGCTGATCGGCAAGGAGTCGCTCGGCGTGGAAGGGCTGTGGCAGCAGATGTACCAGGAGGCGCTCCTGCAAGGCCGCATGGGTACCGTCACGCGGGCCATCAGCGCGCTGGATATCGCGCTGTGGGACTTGAACGCCAAGGCGGTCGGCCTGCCGCTGCACAAGTACCTGGGCGCGGTCGAGCTGGATACGGTGCCCGCATATGCAAGCGGCGGCTACTACGTCGAAGGCAAGACCGCCGCGATGGTCGGCGAGGAAATGGCCAGCTATGTCGCGCTTGGCTTCAAGGCGGTCAAGATGAAGACCGGGCGCTGGGACCCCAAGGGGGAGGAATCCCGCGTGAAGGCCGCGCGCGAAGCCATCGGGCCGGACGTGGAGCTGATGCTGGACTGCAACAACGGCTGGGTCGACACGGTGCAGGCGATGCAGTACCTCAGCCGCATCGAGCAGTACCACCCGTACTTTATCGAAGAGCCGTTCGGCCCGGACGATATCGAAAGCCACGCGCGCCTGGCCAAGCTGACCTCCATCCCCGTGGCCACCGCGGAGATCGGCTACGGCCGCTGGTATCACAAGCAACTGCTCGATATGGGCGGCGCCGCCATCCTGCAAACGGACGCGGCGGTGTGCGGCGGCATCACCGAGTGGAAGCGCATCGCGGCCATCGCGGCCGGCTACGGCGTGCAGGTGTGCCCGCACTGGTTCCACGATGTGCACGCGCCGCTGGTGGCGGCCACCCCGAACGCGCGCTATGTGGAATTCTTCTGGGACGACCAGGTGCTGAACTTCCGCCGCCTGATCGATCGGCAGCTCGGGCACAAGGACGGCCGCGTGGTGCTGCACCAGACACCGGGGCTGGGCTTTGGCTTCGAAGAGAAGCAGATGGCGAAGTATGGCAAGTGGACGACCACGTCCTGAGCGGCATGCATACTCCCGCAGCACGGCACTAAGAACATAAAAATACGGAGACAACCATCATGGACCGACGCGCCTTTACCCGCGCCCTTGCCACCCTGGCTGCCGCGGGCGCTTTGCCCGCGCTTGCCGCCGATCCCGTGTTGCCCAAAGGCCCGATACGCGTCGTGGTCGGGTTTCCCCCGGGCGGCGGCACGGATGTAATCGCCCGGATCATCACCAACAAGCTTGGCGCGCTGTGGGGCGTGCCGGTCGTGGTGGATAACAAGGCCGGCGCAGCCGGCCTGATCGCCGCGGCGGAGGTGGCCAAGGCGGCCCCGGATGGCAACACGCTGATGCTGGGCCATATCAATGCGCTCGGCATCGCGCCTGGCTTGCATGCCCGTCTCAACTATTCGGCCGAGCGGGATTTCACGGCAATTGCGCTGGTCGGCAAGACGCCGCAGGTGCTGATCGCCAGCCGCGCGCAGCCGGTCAGGACGGTGCAGGCGCTGATCGACCTGGCCAGGAAGACGCCGAACCAGGTCACCTTCGGGTCGGCCGGTTCCGGCTCCGCGCAGCATCTCGCCCTGGCGCTGTTCGAGCAGCGTTCCGGCGTTTCGGTGCTGCACGTGCCCTACAAGGGCTCGGCGCCGCTGGCTACCGATCTGCTAGGTGGGCATGTGCAGTTTGCTTTCGAAGGCATGACGACCGCGACGCCGTTTATCAAGGAGGGCAAGCTGATCGCCATTGCGCAGACGGGCAACAAGCGCGTGAAGGGCTTTTCCAATGTGCCGACCGTGGCGGAATCCGGCTTCCCCGGTTTCGACGCGAGTATCTGGTTCGGCTTGGTCGGGCCAGCCGGGCTGCCACCGGCGATGGTCGCGCGCATCAATGCCGACGTGAACAAGGTGCTCGCCATGCCGGACGTGGCCGCCAAGCTGGAAGAGTTCGGCGCGGAAGACGGCGGCGGCTCGCCGGAGCGGTTCGCGGAGTTCATGCGCATCGAACAGGCCAAGTGGGCGAAGCTGATCAAGGACAAGAAGATCACGGCGGAGGGATAAGCACCCGACCTGGCCGCCGCCGGGCGCACGGCGCATCCGATCACCGATGCGGGCGGGCAGGCCTTTGCGCTGCAGTGGGACCTGGCCCAGGGCAGGCAACTCCGCTGCCTGCCTGCCCCCTGTCTGTGGATGGCCCTGTCGCAAGCAGTCCCACTGACCTAGAATCGCAATTGCGGCACGGGCGAGCGATTCCCTTAATTGGCGGGAGACTGAAAGTGACTCTTGACGGCGTAACTCCAGGCGAATCGATCCAATTGGGTCAATTGCACATCCAGTACCTGATCGATGGATCCGCTACGGGTGGGATGGGTGTATTCGAATTGACGGTGCCGCCCGGCTCGCAAGTTCCGCCACCGCATAGCCACACGCATAACGAAGAGTGCGTCTATGTGCTGGAGGGCAGGCTCCGGTACGCTGTCGATGGAGTAGCCCGAGACCTCGCGCCAGGCGAATGGATGCATACCCCGCGCGGATCGGTTCATCAATTCAGCAACCCGCACGGCGATGTGGCTCGCGCATTGATCGTTCTCACGCCGGACATCGGGGCCCAGTACTTCCGCGACGTCGCCGATGTCATCCATGCCGGCGGGCCGCCCGACCGCGCCGCGCTGGTTGCGGTCATGTCCAGCTACGGGCTCGTACCGGCGTCACCACCGGCGTCACCACCGGCGGCACCGCCAGCGGCACCGAAATAAGCGCGATCCATTGCCTAGGGCTGCGTCCAGCCCAGCTCCACAAACACCCTGCACAGCGCTTCCATGCCTGCCGCGTCTTCGCCATCGAAGCGGGCCATCACCGGGCTGTCCACGTCCCATACGCCGATGAGGGTGCCGTCGCCGGCGATCAGCGGGACGACGATCTCCGATTGGGAGGCTGAATCGCAGGCGATATGCCCGGCAAACGCATGCACGTCCCGCACGACCTGCGTCCTGCGGGTTTGCGCCGCGGTGCCGCAGACGCCCTTGCCCAGGCCAATCCGCACGCAGGCGGGCTTGCCCTGGAACGGCCCGACCACCAGCTCGGTGCCGTCGTAGAAGTAGAAGCCGGCCCAGTTGAGATCCTGCAGCGAGTGATAAACCAGCGCCGAGAAGTTGGCGGCGTTGGCGATGCGGTCGGTCTCGTCCGCCAGCAGGGCGCGAGCCTGGGCGACCAGCTCTTCATATTGCGCGGCCTTGGAGAGCGCGGAGGTGTCGCCAGATAGCTGAAACATGATGCGGATCCGGTGGGGTTGCGGGTTCGAAGCCGAAATCGAAATCCTAATCCCAAATGGAATCGTGCGCGGGTGGCATGGGCATGGATAAGCAAGCCGCGGCCCTACATCCCGGGTTCATACTCCGCCAGCTTGTCCCGCAGCCAGCCGATAATCACCTCGGCGTCCTCGGGCGAGACCGAGGACGTGAGCATCGCGGACCTGGCGGTAGCGACCCGATGCGGCCAGATCAAGACGGGGTCCATCTCCCGCTCGGATCGCACCGCGAAGTACAACCAGCTCATTCGTATCGAGCGCAGGCTGTGGGCGGATGCGCGCTACGGCGGCACCGCGATCCTCAAGGGGCGGCGGCGCTGAGCGGCGCGGCGCCGCGCCGTGCCATCACGAACCCGCCACCTTCAGCAGCACCGGGTCATTGCGGTACAGCTCCGGGAACATCTGCTTCAGGTAGCCGATCTTGGGCAGGTCGTTGATGACGATGTACGGGTGCGAAGGATGGCGGGTCAGGAAGTTCTGGTGATAGCTCTCCGCCGGGTAGAAGGCCTTGTAGTCCTCGATGCGGGTGACGATGGGGGCCTTGAACGCATTGGCCTTGCCCAGCTGCGCGATATACGCCTGCGCCACGCTGCGCTGCTCGGCGTTAAGCGGGAACACCGCCGAGCGATATTGCGTGCCGTGGTCCGGGCCCTGGAAGTTGAGCTGGGTGGGGTTGTGCGCGACCGAGAAGAAGACCTGCAGCAGGCGGCCGTAGCTGACCTGCGCCGGGTCGAACGTGACCTCCACCGATTCGGCATGGCCAGTGCCGCCGCCGCTGACGGTCTCGTACTGGGCGGTGCTGGCAGCGCCACCGGCATAGCCGGATGTGACCTGCTTCACGCCGCGCACGTGCTGGAACACGCCTTGCACGCCCCAGAAGCAGCCACCGGCGAACACGGCCGTTTCCGTCGGCGCCGTGCCGGCTTTTTCATCCAGCGCGGGCGGCGGGATCTTGACGGCGTCTTCGGCCGAGTTGGCCACGCGCTGCCATGCCAGCAGGCCCGCCGCCAGCATAACGAGGCCTGCTACTTTTGCGGCGGACGAACGCGTCCACCAGGAGAAACCGGTTGAAGAGTGCGTGGTCATGATTGCCTATCCTTGAACGTTGCCTGCCGTGTCGTGATCAGTGAGTTCGATGCTGTTTCTTGCGTGCTTTTGCCGAGCGTCTTCCGTGCGCGTCAGCCGAAGGTAAAGGCGTAAGCCTCCACGCCGGGGTCCAGGAATTCGATGGCGAACGTGTGCTCGGCCACTTTGCCCGTCTGCCGCACCAACTGGTATAGCCGCTGCTCGGTGACCGTGCCGCTGCCATCCGCTGCCACATCCGTGCCGCGCGCGTCGCCCGGCGCGGCGCCGTCGATGCTCACGCGGAACCGCACCGGCTTGCCGTCCTTGCCCGGCCCCAGCACCAGGTGCAGGTCGCGGGCGTGAAAGCGGTAGACGATGCGCCCGGAGGCGCCGGCCAGCGCGGCGTGTTCGGCACCGACCCGCCAGGTGCCGGCCAGGCCCCAGTCGTTGAGCGCGGGATTGACGGGCGCGGTGTAAGTGTGCGCCCTGTCTTGCGCTTCGCCGCCGGGCGAGGCGAAGTTCTGCGCACGCTCGTAGCCGAGGTAGGTTTCGCCGGACTGTATCTCTGCCTTGTCGGCGGCCATCTGCACGCCTTGCGCATCGGCATTGCCGATGCCCATGGCCACCTTTGCGGCATCGGCGTGGCCCGCTTCCGCCAGCAGCTGCTGGATCACCTGCTCGGACCTGGCATACTCGCCCTCGCCAAAATGATGAAAGCGGATCTGCCCCTGCGCGTCGATGAAGTAGTGCGCCGGCCAGTACTGGTTGTTAAAGGCGCGCCAGATCGCGTAGTTGTTGTCGACGGCCACCGGGTAGTCGATGCCGAGGTCGCGCGTGGCCTTCTTCACGTTGTCCAGGTTGCGCTCGAAGGCAAACTCCGGCGCGTGCACGCCGATCACCACCAGCCCCTGGTCGCGGTACTTCTGCGCCCAGGCCTTCACGTAGGGCAGGGTGCGCAGGCAGTTGATGCACGAGTACGTCCAGAAATCGACCAGCACCACCTTGCCGCGCAGCGCTTCGGCCGTGAGCGGCGGCGAGTTCAGCCACTCCACGGCGCCGCCCAGCCCGGGTAACTGGCCCTCCACGGGCAGGGCCGCGGCGGCGCTCTGGCCGGTCTTGAGGCTCGTTGCGCGCATCATCGCGCCGGACGATGCCGTCACGGCAGGGCCGTTGCCGGCTTCAGCCTGCTTCGCCGACAGCTTGTCGACCAGCTGCTGCTCGATGCCGCCCGTGGCCACGGTCGAGACGCGGGCCAGCACGCCGGTGTCCAGCCCCAGCCCGATGGCAACCACGCCGAGCAGCATGGCCGCGCCGATGCCGCGCCGGACCCATTCCCCCGCGCCCAGTGAGCGCTTCATCGCGGTAAAGACGCGGCCGCCGATCAGCAAGGCCACCGCCAGCGACGTGGCCGCGCCGGCCGCGTAAGCGACCAGCAGCAGCGTGGTGCCGACGCTGGCGCCGCGCAGCGCCGCCCCCGTCAGCACGAGGCCGAGGATGGGGCCGGCGCATGGCGCCCACAACAGGCCGGTGGCAATGCCGAGCAGGAACGACGAGCCTGGCCGCACCTGATCGCCATCGGCCTGCGCAAACGCGGAGAGCCGGCTGCCCGCGCTGACCAGCGGGTGCATCAACCGCTCTGCGAAGCGCGGTAGCAGCAGCGTCAGGCCAAAAACGGCCAGCAAGGCAATGGCCAGCCAGCGTCCATATTGGTTGGCCTGGGTTACCCAGCCGCCGCCAACCGCCGCCAGCGTTGCCACCGCCGCGAACGTCAGCGCCATGCCGGCCAGCAGCGGCAGGCCGCTGCGCACAAAGGGCTGGTCGGCCCGTGAAAACACGAAGGGCAGCACGGGCAGGATGCACGGGCTGAGGATGGTGAGCGCGCCGCCAAGATAGGCGAGGATAAGGAGGAACATGGAATCTTCTGTATGGTTGTGGTCGGCGTTGGAGGCCCGCGCGGGCTCAGGCGGCTTGCGGCTTGAACGTCATCGCCACGCCGTTCATGCAGTAGCGCAGCCCGGTCGGCTTGGGGCCGTCGTTGAATACATGGCCCAGGTGGCCGCCGCAGCGCCGGCAGTGCACTTCCGTGCGCGATATGCCGAATGAGCGGTCCTCGTGCGTGTGCACGGCGTTCTCCAGCGGCGCCCAGAAGCTGGGCCAGCCGGTGCGGCTGTCGAACTTGGTGCGCGATGAGAAGAGGTCGAGCTGGCATCCGGCACAGGCGAACAGGCCGGCGCGATGCTCGTCGTTCAGCGGACTGCTGTAAGGCCGCTCCGTGCCTTCCTGGCGCAGCACGTTGTACTGGGCCGAGGTCAGCATCTGGCGCCACTGCGCGTCGGAGCGCACCACCTCGAAGGTTTCGGCGGGTTTGCCCGCGTTAGCCGGACCCGCGGCCAGCGCGCGCCAGCCGCTACTGACGGCCGCAATGGCCGCCAAGGCGGCACTGCCCGATACCAAAAAGCGCCTTCTGCTTCCCATGATGTGCTCCTTGCCTCAATGTATCGATCGCAGCGACCGACTTGCCATCGATCGCTGCCATGGATCGTTGGCCGCATCGTATGGCTGGCACCATCCCGGAGTCCTCACCAAAGGTTAAATTAAATGTGATAACTCGCCGCCTCAAAATTTTGCACAATAGCCAGGCCGGCGCCTTTCCTGTGCATCCCCTGTCACGCGCGAGCCGGCTCGCGCCCCTAGGCTGAACATGGATCACCCAAAGCGCATCCTGATCGTCGAAGACGACGTCGACATCGCCAACGTACTGAGCCTGCACCTGCGCGACGAACGCTATGAAGTCGTGCACAGCGCCGACGGCAACGAAGGCCTGCGCCTGCTGGCGCAGGGCAACTGGGACGCGCTGATCCTCGACCTGATGCTGCCCGGCGTGGACGGGCTGGAGATCTGCCGGCGCGCCCGCGCCATGACGCGCTACACGCCGATCATCATCACCAGCGCGCGCTCCAGCGAAGTCCACCGCATCCTCGGCCTCGAGCTAGGCGCCGACGACTACCTTGCCAAGCCGTTCTCGGTGCTCGAACTGGTGGCCCGCGTGAAGGCGCTGCTGCGGCGCGTGGATGCAATGGCCAAGGACTTGCGGATCGACGCGGGCAGCCTGGAGCTCGGCGGCCTGTCGATCGATCCGCTCACGCGCGAGGCCAGCGTGGACGGCCGGCGCATCGAGCTCACCCCGCGCGAGTTCGACCTGCTGTATTTCTTCGCCCGGCATCCGGGCAAGGTGTTCTCGCGCATGGACCTGCTCAACGCCGTCTGGGGCTACCAGCACGAGGGCTACGAACATACCGTCAACACCCATATCAACCGGCTGCGCACCAAGATCGAGGCCGACCCGGCGCAGCCCAGCCGCATCCTGACCGTGTGGGGCCATGGGTACAAACTCGCGTCGGGCCCGGCGGGAACGCAAGGAGGCACGCCGTGAGCCTTGATCTCGGACTGAACCTGGGCCGGCGCCTGACCCTGACGCAGCGGCTGTCGCTCGTCTTCTCCGTGCTGCTGCTGGCCTGCTGCGGCGCCTCCGCGTGGCTGCAGGTGCGCTCCAACGACATGCGCGAGAAAGAGGTCATCCAGGACCTGTCGCGCGGGCTGGCCAGCCACATCGCGCGCAACGCGTCGCTGATGGACGCCAATGGGCTGAAGCCGGACGCGCTGCGCCGCCTGTTTGGCCAGCTGATGGTGGTGAACCCGAGCGTGGAGGTGTACCTGCTGGACAGCCAGGGCCGGATCCAGGGGCACGACGCGCCGGCCGGGCACCTGCAGCGCCAGCAGGTGGACCTGAAGCCGGTGCAGCGCCTGCTGGCCGGCGAGCCCCTGCCCATCCTCGGCGACGATCCGCGCAGCGCGGGCGGGCGCAAGGTGTTCAGCGCCGCGCCGTTGCGCGCGGGCGGCGCCGAGCCCTCGGGCTATATCTACGTGGTGCTGCTGGGCGAGGCGCATGATGAACTGGCGGCGCGCGCCTCCGCCAACTCGGTGCTGCGCACCACGCTGTGGTCAATGGGGCTGGTGGCGCTGCTGGGCTTGCTCGCGGGCCTGATGGCGTTCGGGCTCATCACCCGGCCGCTGCGCCGCCTGACCGAGGCGATGCGGCGCTTTGACGCCGACGGCGCGCCGCAGACGCAGCCGCGCGTGCCGCGCTCGCCATCCGGTAACGCGCGCGATGAAATCGTCGCGCTGGAAGCGGCTTTCGCGCAAATGGCGGACCGCATCGCCGAGCAATGGCGCGCGCTGACCAAACAGGACCAGGAGCGGCGCGAGCTGGTCGCCAACATCTCCCATGACCTGCGCACGCCGCTGACTTCGCTGCACGGCTACCTGGAAACGCTGTCGCTCAAGGCCGACACGCTCAGCGAGGCCGAGCGCCAGCGCTACCTGGCCATCGCGCTGGCGCAAAGCGTCAAGGTGGGGCGGCTGGCGCAATCGCTCTTCGAGCTGGCGCGGCTGGAGCACGGCATCGTCCAGCCGGCGCTGGAGGATTTTTCCCTGGTGGACCTGGTGCAGGACGTGTTCCAGAAGTTCGAGCTGCCGGCCGAGGCGCGCCATGTGCGGCTGCGCGCCGGCATTCCGCAGCGCCTGCCCGCTGTCACGGCCGATCTCGGCATGATCGAGCGCGTGCTGACCAACCTGCTGGACAACGCGATCCGCCATACGCCGGCCGAAGGCGCCATCGATGTCGATCTCGCCCTGCGCGACGGCAAGGTGGCGGTCACCGTCAGCGATACCGGCCCGGGCATTCCGGCGGAGCTGCGCGAGAGCCTGTTCCAGCGGCCATTCAGCGCCGCTGGCGCGCATCGCGGCGGCGGGCTGGGCCTGCTGATCGTGCAGCGCATGCTGCAGCTGCATCACAGCCAGATCCGGCTGGTGGAGCGCGCCGGCAGCGGCACGGTGTTCAGCTTCGAGCTGCCGGTGTCCGGCGTCGCTGCCGGCAATGCCCGCTAGCCGCGGGAAGATCAGTCCGCGGCCTGGCCGGAGAAGCGCTCGATCAGCCACGAGGCGGCCGGGCCGGGCGGCGTGTCGGTCCGGTAGATCGCATCGAAGGAGTAGAGGTTGCTGTGACAGTCGGGCAGGTCGAGCAGCACCAAGCGGCCCGAGTCGAGATCCTCCTGCACCATGGGCACCGGCATATTGCCCCAGCCGATGCCTTCGCGCAGCAGCATGTGCTTGGCGCCAAGATCGGCCAGCCGCCAGGTGTGCGCGCTGATCACCGCGAAATCAATGCCGCGCGTCAGCGCCGAGCGGTCAGACAGCACCAGTTGCACATGATGCCGCCCGGCACCCGGCGGATTTGGCTTGCCACGGGCCAGCGGATGGCCCGGCGCCGCCACAGGCCGCAGCATCACGTCGCCGATCCGGATGCGCTCGATCCCCGCCACGCCCGCGCTGATCGGCCCGCTGACGCCAATGGTGGCCGCGTGGTCCAGCACCAGTTGCGTCACCGCGCCAAGCGCCTCCATGTGCAGGTGCAGCGCTACCGTAGGAAATGCCTCGCGGAAGCCCTTCAAGGCGTCCACCACCCGCGCAGCCGGCAACATCACATCCAGCACCAGATGCACCTCGGCCTCCAGGCCTTGCAGCAGGCCCTTGACCTTCGCGCGCAGCCCGTCGATGCCCATGGTGACCGTGCGCGCCTCGGCCAGCACGGTGCGGCCCGCCTCGGTCAGTTGCGGCTTCCTGGTGGTCTTGCGGTCGAACAGCGCCACGCCGAGCTGGTTCTCCAGGTTGGCGATCGTATAGCTGATGACCGAGGTTGCCCGGCTGAGCTTGCGGGCCGCGCCGGCAAAGCTGCCGACATCCACCACGGTCAGGAACACCTTGAGTTGATCCAGTGTGGGCGTACCGGGATTTGGCATCTTATCGATTTTATCGAACGTATCGATCCATATTATCCCAGTTTCGCGCACGTAAAAAGCCGCCTACATTGATCTCCATCGGTTGCAGCACCTGAATCCGAGCCTGAACCCGAGCCTGAACCCGAACCCTGATCCCTGACTAAACCGGCCTGCCATGACCGCTGGCCGCATCGAATGGAGAACCACCATGTCCCAAGCCGCTCAACTTAACGCCCAGGTCCGTCCCCTGTCCGATTCCCCCGCCGCAGCCGGCGTGGCCTTGCTAGGCCGTGTGCTGGTGAGCGCCATCTTCCTGCTCTCCGGCGCGTCCAAGCTGGCCGCGCCCGCCGCCATGATCGGCTACATCCAGTCGGTAGGCCTGCCGCTGCCGCAGGTGGCGTTGGCCATTGCCATCGTCGTGGAAGTGGCGGGCGGCCTCGCGCTGGTCCTGGGATACCGTACTCGCCTGGTGGCGGCCGTGCTCGCCGTCTTCAGCGTGGCGACCGCGCTGGCTTTCCACGCTAACCTGGCGGACCAGAACCAGTTCATCCACTTCTTCAAGAACATCGCCATGGCCGGCGGCCTGCTGCAGATCGCCGTCTACGGTGCAGGCCGCTTCAGCCTGGATGCGCGCCGCCGTAGCGCCTGAAGCACCCGACGCGGCCGAAGCGCCTGACGTACCTAGCGTGCCCCGTGCGCAGCCATGCGCATGGGAAACGCCATCACGAAAAGCAGCGCGGCCAGCACTAGCGCCGCGCTGAGGATGTACAAGCTATAGGTGAAGCCGCCGGTGGCCGCCTTGATGGCGCCCACCATGACCGGCGCCACCACGCCCGCGCTGCTGCCGATCGTGCTGATCATGGCGATGCCGGCAGCCGCGCCGCGGTCCGCCAGGATGCTGCCGGGCACGGACCAGAGAATCGTGAAGGCGCTGGAGATGCCCGCCGCCGACACCGCCAGGCACAGCACCGCGGCCAGCGGGTTGTGCATGAACAGCGTGGTGAGCGACAAGCCCAGCGCGCCAACCAGCGCCGCCCCCGCAAAATGCCAGCGCCGCTCTCCCGTGCGGTCCGAGTGGCGCCCCACGACGATGGACGCCGCGATGCCGGTAACCGCCGGCACCACCGCATAGAAGCCCACCTGCAATACGCTCAGTCCCATCATCTTCAACAGCGTGGGCTGCCAGAACGACAAGGCATAGATGCCCAGGATGGCAAGGAACGAGATCAGGCCGAGCATCCACACGCGCCGGTCGCGCATCGCGGCGCCGAAGCCATGGGTCGCGCGCATGCCGTTGGCGGCCTGGTCCTCTTCCAGCAGCCGGGCGACGCGCTGCCGCTCAGGGGCGCTGAGCCACCGTGCCTGCGCCGGGCCGTCCGACAAGATGAAGAAGGCCAGGATGCCCAGCAGCGCGCTCGGGATCCCCTCCAGCAGGAACAGCCATTGCCATCCCTGCAAGGACCACGCGCCATTGAGGAACGTCATCACCAGGCCCGCCAGCGGCCCGGCCACGATCGGCGCGGCGCCGTAGGCCATGAAGAACAGCGCTGTCACCTGTGCCCTGCGGCGCGACGGGTACCAGAGCGTGAAGTAGAACAGCACCCCCGGCGCAAAGCCGGCCTCCAGCACCCCGATCAGGAACCGCAGCGCATAGAACTGCGCAGGCGTGCTCACAAAGATCATGGCCGCGCACGCCAGCCCCCACAGGCCCATGATGCGCAGCAGCGTGGCCCGCACGCCGATCTTCGCGAGCATCAGGTTGCTGGGCACCTCGAACAGCGCATAGCCGAGAAAGAAGATGCTCGCGCCCAGGCCGAAGACGGCATCGCCAAAGCCAAGGTCCTCCCGCATCTGCAACTGCGCATAGCCAACGTTGGTGCGGTCCAGGTAGTTGAAGACATAGCAGACGCACAGCAGCGGCAGCAGCCGCCAGGTGATCTTGCGGTAGAGGTCAGCGTCGCTTGCGAGATCGGCGGCAGCCGCGCCGGCGGGCTTGGCGAGGGTGGCGGTGTTCATTGCGCGGGCCCCCATTCTGGCTGGGTGCTGGCCAATTGGCCGAACGCGGTCTCGCCCCACAGGTGGCTTGACGGCGCGCCGGGAAAGAGCCAGTACGGCGTGCACTCGGACGACGGCACAACGTTGCTGAACGGATGCGCCTGCGACGCGCCCGCGATGGTTTTCTCCAGCACCATGGACAGGTACTGGTCGTTGCTGCCCTCCTGCGTATTGCCGTTCAGGACCACTTCCGCCCCGGTGGCGCGCGCAAAGCGCCGGATGCCGTTGTGGCGCGAATGCTCGGGCGACCAGCTATCCGCGGATACGCCGTTCTCGCTGCTCACGCGGATGCCGTCCGGCGTGCGATAGACCAGCGAGTGATTGCCTTCGGTGTGTCCCGGCGTGTGTACCAGCGCCAGGCCCTGGCCCAGGTGCACGCTGCCGTCGAAGGCGACGATGCGCTCCTGCGGCACGTCAGCGAGGCCATTGGGGCAGTACCAGTCGGCCTGCACCGGCAGCAGGCCGTGCACGCTGGCCAGTTCCTGCCGGTGGACCAGAAGCTTCGCATTGGGCAGCAACCCGCGGCTCGCGCCGCAGCCGAGCCAGCGGCGCACGTCCTGCGTGTGCAGGTGATCGTAGGTGATGTAGTCGATCTGCTCCGGCGCCACGCCGCAGCGCGCCAGCGCTTGCAGCACGGTGCCGTAGACGGGCGCGATGGTGCTGTGCAGGAACTGCGGCGTCTGCGTGCTCATGCGCTTGAAGTAGGGCGTCTCGGCGCCGGCCTCGAAGTCCGCTGGCGTGAAGAGCAGCGTGCGCAGGCATCCAGCGAAGTCCTCGTACTGGATCAGCACCATGCGCGACAGCAGGTGGATCAGGTGGGGCTTGAGCATCTGCTGCGAGTACACGCCGTTGAAGGCGTACCAGGCCGGGTACGGAACCCGCAGCAGGTTGAAACTGCGCGCGAACCGTACCGGCGGCGCTTCCAGGAACTGTTCGCGGAAGCGTTCGCCAACGCGCCGCAGCGCGCGCAGGCGGTCTTGCGGCGCGCTGGCGCTGCGGGCGCCGTCAAAGTCGGAGATCGGCAACAGGCCGGTCGGATCGGGTTCGCGTTTCATGCTTTGTCTCCTGTGGTCTTTCTTCTTTTTTATCTATGCGGCTTCGGCCTGGCGCGCTTCGGGCTGGCCCAGCAGGCCGCCGATCAGTTGGGGCAGCATGTCCGGCGGCGTGCCGGCCAGCAACTGGCGCAGCATCGTCAGCGTGTCGAAATACACGCGCTCGCAGACCAGGCGCTCCCCCTCGAAGATGAACAGCGCGATCATGCGGCAGCGAAACGCATTGCCCGTCGGCGGCAAGCCGCGCAACGGGCCGCGGTGCGTGCCCAGCAGCCAGAACTCGACGATCACGGCATCCTCCGTGTGGCGCAGCTGGATGATCTCGTGGCGCTGGTCGGGGAAGGCCAGGCGGCTGTCGATGTAGTACTGGCGCACGGTGTCGATGCCGTCATGCACTTCGCCGCTGGGGATCAGCTCGTAGTGCGGGTGCGGGAAGGTGGCGAGCACGGCGTCGAAATCCTGGCGGGTCTCGTCGGCGAAGTGGTCAAGCACCAGGCGCTCGCGGCGCGCCTTGAGATCGGGGGAGAGGGTTGCGGTCATGCTGAAAGCTCCGTGGCGGGCAATCTGCGGAACACTGCGGCCGATGCCGCAATCCGTTGCCTGGAACGATTATCTGCAGCGCACCGGCGCAAGACTGTCGCCGCTTGGCAGTTGCCGATCCGGATAAACCCCGGGTCTGGCGTGCGTGTGAGGCATCGATTTTTCCGCCTGGTGGGCGGCGCTGCCGGTGGGAGCGTTACGTAACGCGTAACGGAACAGGCTGGCGAACGGCGCGATTCAAACGCGCGGTCTTGCGCTTGTGGATTCCCCGCAAAGCCATTGCGCACGCGGGTTTCCGGGCTACGCATGTGGTCACGCAGTGCACGGGGAAAAGCGCGTTTAACGTCGGGCATAAGTATTGCGTCTTCGCCACGACTTGACGATTAAACGCAATAACCAGAGAGGTCTGACCGTGCGGAATCAGCAATATTTCCTTGGTATCACATTGGGTGCGTTGGTGCTGCTTGGCGGCTGTGCCAACGGATCCGACGGCGCGATTGGCAAGTCAGGCGCCATAGGGCCGACGGGCGATTCGGGAGGCGCGGGCAACACCGGTGCCACGGGCGCGGCAGGTAGCGCGGGCGCCAAGGGCGACGCGGGGGCTACGAGCGCCACGGGGACGAACGGCGCGGGTGGCGCTACGGGCGCCACCGGTCCCGTGGGCGGTACGGGACCCACCGGCGCAACCGGTGCCACCGGCGGCACGGGACTCACCGGCGCGACCGGTCCCTCGGCGCTCAATCAACTCGGCACGGCCATCAGCGGCGTGGGCGGCGCAGTCGGCGCCGTGGGCACCGGCCCGCTGGCCGCCGTCACCACGCCCGTGGGATCCATCGTCAGCCAGGTTGGCCAGGTCGCGGGTGGCGCGGGGCCGCAACTCATCACCGATCCGGTGACCCAGGTCACGGGCACCCTCGGCCAGGCGATCGTTCCGCTGACCTCCACGCTGACCGGCGCCACGCAGTCCCTCGGCGCAGCTACCGGCCTGGGTTCCGTCGTCGATAATTTGCTGCGCACTGTTGGCGGCACGGTGAGCACCGTCGGCACTACCGTCACGCAGACCAATGCGCCGGTGGTGCCCAGCCTGGGTGGCATCGTGGCGTCCACCGGCAACACGGTTTCCGCGCTGGGCGGGCTGGCCAACGCTCCCGCGGGCGGCACTGGCAACAACCCGCTGGCGCCGGTCACGAACCTGCTTGGCGGACTGCCCGGTGGCCTCGCACCAGGCAATGCGCCGACGTCGGGCCTGCTCGCACCGGTCACCAGCCTTCTCAACAACACCCTCGGCACGGTGACGCACGCCACGGGCAGCGGCGGCGGCGCGCTGCCTGGCGCCCTGCCTGGCTCGCTGACCAATGCACTGGCGCCGGTCACCAACGTGGTGGCAGGGGTGACCGGCACGGCGGGCTCCGGCAACGCGGGCACGGGTGGCGTGCTCGGCGGACTGCTTGGCGGGCTGGGCGGCACCAAGCCCTGATACGCCAGCGTCATGCAAAAAGCCGGCGCCATGGCACCGGCTGAGACTGCTGACAAAGCCGGATCTGCGTTGTCGTGCTCCCCTCTCCCGCGTGCGGGAGAGGGGCTGGGGGAGAGGGCGGGCGCTCGCATAGCGTGAGGACGTCCACTGCGTAGGGACTCCCACCCTCTCCCCCAGCCCCCGCTCGGCACTGCCTCCAGCTATCGCTCGCGACGGTGCACGGCGGACGTGGCTAGCCGCCAGCGGCTACAGCGACAGCCCCTGCTTCTTCCCGCGCCGACACGCTGACGCGCGTCGTCAGTTCGACAAAGCTGGCCACGCTCGCGGTGCGCAACGGATAGTAGGCCACCTGGTGGCGCTCACAGACGCGCTTGAGCATGCTCATGGAGTCATGGTCGATGCAGTCGACGGGAAACACCACCATGTCCGCGCGGGCCACGGTTGCCGCCAGCAGGCCCTTCCTGTCCTCGATGCCGCCATCGTGCAGCACGAGCTGGCCGCCGGTGGACTCCACCAGCGATTTGAGCGTGTGGTTGGAGCCGGGGCGTCCGCAGACATAGACAATGCGCTTTCCCCGTAGCTGGCGCAGCCCTGCGTGGCGCTCCTCTCCCGGTGCCGCGGCGGGAAGCATGGCGCGTTCCATGGCTTCCGATTCGGCACGGCTGAATTGCAGCTGGGCGAGTGCGTCGTCGAGCTGCGCGCGTACGGCCTGCAGCTGTTCGTGCTCGCGCATGGCGCGCTGTTCCGCGGCTTGGCGGCGGCTTGCCTGCAGGGCGAGGTTTTCATCACGGGCTGCCAAGGCTTCTCGCAGCGCTTGTAATTCCAGCTCCGTATCGCGCGGCCCCGTTTGCCGGTCCGCGCGCGTGCTCAGCTGGATGAGTTGGTGGGTCATCTGGCCGATCGTCGTCTCGTGCCGTGTGCTCATTTCCTGCAAGCGTTCCTGCTGGCGCTCGAGCTTGTCCCGCAGCGTGGCGTTGTCTTCTTCCAGCGCGACCAGCCGGCGGATGTCCGCGCGGTTGGCCGCCCCTACCAGGTGCGACAGCATGTGCACCTCGCCAAACGCCGCCTGGCGTACCGCGGTGCTGGCGTCCGGGTGCGTCATCACGGCCCAGTAGGCCGGCGGGATGTCACCGCTGCTGACGGCTTCGTCCCAGAGCTTGCGCACGGCATCCGCATCCTTGGCCGCGCCAAAGCGCCGCAACGCATGTGCGTAGCGCTCATCCAATGCCTTCTGGAACGCCTTGCAACCTTCGCCGCCGGCGCTGGAGAGCTTGACCGCTTCGTGGTGGATTTCGAGGTCGGTGGCGCGCTGCCGGTCCAGCGTGGTGAAGCGCGGCACCAGCTTGCGCAGCTCGCTGGTGGTCATGCAGGTGCCGATCACCGAGCAGTGCAGGTGCGAATCCAGCTCCGCAAGGCGCGTGCGCCGCCGGCCGCCAAGGCTCTGCGGCTCGGCGGGCGGGCAGCACGGTGGCTGCTTGTGGCCAAGCGCCGCCTCAATGCCATTGGGGCGGGCAAGGCGAAACGGCGGCGTATGCATGCGTACCTTCCGTGGAATCCTCGTTCAGTCAGCGAAATATATCATTGAATATAACGGGTGTGGAGCGGCAACATAGCGCCTTGCGCGCTCATCGGACATGGATGCCATCGACAACCGGCCATGGCCTAGAATTGCACCGCCAGACTGACTGATCAAAAGGAGTGGACATGATGGGCGATGGAAAAGATACGGCAGTACTGCTTTTTTCCTATGGGACGCTGCAGGACAAGGCGGTGCAGATCGCCAACTTTGGACGTGAGCTTGTCGGGCGCCATGACGCCATCCCCGGTTACTCGCAGTCGCTTGTTGCCATTGCCGACCCCGGCGTGGTCGCAACAAGCGGAAAGACGCATCACCCAATCGTCCAGCCCAGCTCGGACCCCAACGATGAAGTACCCGGCATGGTCTTCGAGATCACTGCGCAGGAACTGGCAGCCGCCGATGCGTACGAGGTATCGGACTACAAACGCATCTCGGTGACGCTGAAGTCAGGCGTTCAGGCTTGGGTCTATGTCCGCGCCTGATCCTGATTGGCTCGGGGCCTGATGCGCGCGAGCGCGTCGCGCCGAATGCGGCCAGCGCCCGCGCGCATCGCCCGCTCAAGGCGGCAGCGCCGACATTTCCTGCAGCAGCGGCGCCTTGTCGCTGACCGCGGAGCCGACCAGCGCGAAGCCGATGGTGCGTCCCGTGGCCGGATCGGCGCAGATGGCCCGCACGCTGTTGCGCACGTCCTGCGGGTGGATCACAACGGCCCAGGCGCCGCTCGGGTCAGTGGGCCGCGCGATCACCGCCGGGCTTGCCGGCGTCTTCAGGCTGACCGGCATCACCGGGAAGACCACGCGCTGCGGATCGCCCGCCAGGGTCCGCGCCAGCGCGCGCGCGGCGTGCATGATCGGCAGCACATAGGGCTGGATCTGCCCGTCCATTTCCGCGCAGGCGCCGCAGTGCAACACTGATCGACGGCTGTGACTGGCCCAGCAGGATCGCCGTGCGGGAGACGCTGCATTCGGTCGGCAGCGTGTGCAGGACGCGGAGCAGCTGGAGGTCGAGCGAGGCTTTGGACATCACGGTCTGGAAAGAAGGGTTATCAGGAAGGACGGCATGGCGAGGGGATCTGAACGCGCTATGATCTGCCGATCAGGCACCCGGGCGCGACAGGCCGGGACCCATGCGGCCGGGCGATGGCCGCCGACATGACGAGGCGTGAACAAAAATGAAAACCAGCGCAAGAAACCAATTGAGCGGCAAGGTCAGCGCAGTCCACAAAGGCGCGGTGAACGACGAGATCGAGCTTGAGATCGCGAGTAGCGTGCGGATCGTTGCCACCATCACCGCCGAGAGCACCAAGCGGCTCGGGCTGGCCGTGGGCAAGGAAGCCGTGGCGCTGATCAAGGCCTCGTCCGTGATCGTGGGCGTGCCCGACCCGGACATCCTGCTGTCCGCGCGCAACCAGCTTGCCGGCACGGTAGCGGGCATCAAGATCGGCGCGGTGAATGCGGAGGTCGCCATCGGCCTGCCGCAGGGCGGCGAGATCGTGGCCATCATCACCAACGACAGCGTGACCAGCCTCGGGCTGGTGCAAGGCGGCCCGGCCGTCGCCATCTTCAAGGCCTCCAGCGTCTTGCTGGCCGCGCGCGCATAAGCGTGGATAGGCGCGCAAGTGCGCCTATTGGGCAGCCGGCGCCGCGAACACTTCCAGGCTGATCAGCTTGGAGACGTAGCGGCCCGCCTTGCCATCGTTGGGGATCACCAGCCTGGCAAAGCCGTTGGCGCCCAGCGGCGCACCATCCATTGCATAGGCGATGAGGTCCGGCTGGTTGCCAAAGCCGGGCTCGACCTCGCCCAGGGCGATCAGGGTCTTGTAGCCGTCGCTGCCGGTTGCCACCACATACATCGCCAGCACGTCGTTCTTCACCGCCGGGTTGGTGGCGAGGCCGACCGTGGTGTTCAGGAAATCCCGCAGGCTCACGCCCGTGTAGGTGTTGGCGCCCACCGTGCGCGTAACCACCGGCAGGGCTTTCAGGGCAGCCAGGTCGAACGTGCCAGGCTGCTTGACCGCGCCCGTCACGGTGAGGAGGGTGGACGGCGCGCCGCCCGTGCCCATGGCTGTGGAGCCGGACGCGCGCGCATCCAGCCGCAGCAGGCCGGAGACATAGCGGCCGCCCTTGCCATCGCCCGGCGCGGTCACGCGCAGCAGGCCATCGGCCGTGAGTGGCGTCGCGACGCCATCCACCATTTCGCTATGGACGACCTGGCTGGCCCGGTTGCCGAAATCCGGCTTGATCTCGCCCAGCGAGAACACCGCCTTGCAGCCATCGGCGCCAGTCGCCAGCACGTACTTGCCGAGCACGTCGTTCTTGACGGCGGCATCCACCTGGATGCCCATGCCATTGAGCAGATCCCACAATGCCGTGCCCACATAGGTGTGGGTTTGCGCACCGGATCCGCTTGAGAAGCTGACGGCCTGGATGGCGGCCGGACGCGCCTGGAGTTGCGTCAGCGTCAGCGTGGCGGGCCGGTCCAGCGCGCCGCCAACCTGGAGCTGGCGCTCTGCCTGGACGAGCGGCGTGACGGTTGCCGCGGTGGCCGGTGTCTCGGCATCGGAGCCGCCGCAGGCCACCAGGAGCAGTGGCACAAAGGCGGACCCGAGCCATACGGACACCGGACGTTTCAACGTGACCATGTGGATCTCCCCAAAAGCTTATTTCTTTTCGTTATATTCGCTCTAACATAACGCTTTTCGGATCGTATGCGAATGCCCTCATGCGCACTATCGGCTTGCGCGCATATTCCGCTGGATAGTCGGCCGGGGTACCATCCCGCCATGGTTAAACTTGCTCGCTCCCGAACCTCGGTCAGCCCGGATACGCCGCAGGCGCTGTTGCGCATGCGCGTGATGCTGGGCGATACGATTGCCATTGGCCCCGGCAAAATCGCGCTGCTTGAAGCGATCCGCGCATGCGGTTCCATATCGGCCGCGGCGAAACACCTCGACATGTCCTACAAGCGGGCCTGGGATCTGCTCAACGAGATCAACCGCTCGTTGGCCCAGCCGGCAGTGGATTCGGAGCATGGCGGCGCGCAGGGCGGTGGCACCGTGCTGACGCCGGTCGGCGAGGAAATGATCCGGCTCTACCGCGCCGCGGAGCAGCGCGCGGCCAAGGCGTGCGAGGCTGAGGTCAACGGCCTGATCAAGCTGCTGGCCAAGGCTTGAACATCCGCCTCAAGCCTGCCACTGCCGAACCTCGATACTGCTGACCGCCAGCGCCTGGCGCGGGCCAAGCTTCAGGTCTCGCAGTGAAACCATGTGGAGCCCGCCAAGGTCGGGGTCAAACGCAACACCGTCCTCCTCGACCACCAGGATCACGCCGCTGCCCACCGCCGTGTTGTACAGCTCGTGCCAGGTGAACAGGCACCGGTAGCCGTCTTGTGCGACCACGGCGATCACGCTCTGCTTGCGGCGCCCGATAGGCAGTGCCTGCATGCCGGCGAGGTCAAGCAACTGCGTCACGCGCACGCCACGCCAATGCCGCACTTCACGGACATGGCGCCCCGAGTAGCATTGGATGGTTGCCGGCCCGCCCACCACGTCGGCGCAGCCCGTCAGGGCCGCCGCATCCAGGCTGAGCGTTTGCTCCAGCCCCGAGATCGTCAGTGCATCGGACTGGTATTGCCGCACCTTGCTCTCGCCGGTGCTGGCGGACAGCGCTTCATTCACGGAACTCTCTCCTTCGGTGGCCAGGGCGCCTGCTTTGCCCAGCGTTATATACATCGCTATATTTCGGTAGCAAGGGCATGGTACGGGGTTCGAATACGCGGATCAAGTGGCGGCCTGCGTTGTTGGATGGCCGGTGACTCGGGTGACTCCGGCGACATTTGGGCTATGCTTGGTGCAACGCGCGCCGCACATTTCACATGGAAGAGCCATACCGCATGCAAGAGCCCAAAGCCACGATCTCCCCTCCCCAACTTTCTGAAGCCGGCCGAACGCTATGGTCAAGGGTGGGATGGATGCGGCGGCGTGAAGCGGTGAATGCCGCTGGCGCGGGCACAGCCTGGTGCAACTATGGATTCAGCGCATTGATGCTCGCATTGCATTCGGCAGGCAGTTTTGCCACTGCACCGTGCCCGCCCGACGCGCCATGCGGCCCGTTGCCGCCGGATTTCAAGGTGGCGATGTACGCATCCCTCGTTGCCTTCCCGATGGCTTGCGCAAAGCTGGATCCCGCGAACGCGCAGCGCTACAACGCAGCCCTGGCGACGGAACTTGGCAAGCTGGATGCTGAAGATCAGGAGGCCATGAACGCGGCAAAGGGCGACCCCGCCTTGCCCGCGATGCTGAGCGCAGCGTCGAAGGCACTCGAGGCGGAGCAATCGCCGGAGCGGCTTGTGCGCAAATGCAGCCGCGCGCTGCAGCGCACCGAGGCAGCGGCACCTGGCAGTCCGAAGTGAGCGCAGGCAAGAACATGGGCCATGCTTTGTTACTTCAGACGCCTTGAGTCCCCCACCGCGATGAACAATACTGGCCCGTAGGCCGCTCCGGCCGGAGCCGGCCGGTTGTGTTTTCCGCATGCACGGAAGTCATTTCAAGGAGCAAGCCATGTTGCGCGACAGTCATGCATTCAGCGGATTCTCGGTTGACGACATCGCCAAGGCCACGAACTTCTATGGCGGTACGCTGGGGCTGGAAGTGTCCGCGAGCGGGGGCATGCTGACCCTGTACATCGCCGGCGGCAACAACGTGCTGCTGTATCCCAAGCCCAACCATGTGCCCGCGACGTTCACCGTGCTGAATTTCCCGGTTAAGAGCGTGGACAAGGCCGTGGAGCAACTCGGCAAGCTCGGCGTGCGCTTCGAGACCTACGATCTGCCCGGGCTGAAGACCGACGAACGGGGGATCTGCCGCAGCGAGGGCGGCCCCGTCATTGCGTGGTTCAAGGACCCGGCCGGCAACATTCTTTCTGTGCTCGAGGCGACATAATCTGTTTTGACCTGGCGTCAAGTGGTCCATGTATCACGTGTTATCGCTTTGCATTAAACTTCAATGATTATTGAAATATAAAAATGATGGCGCTATGATGCGGCCATGAACTCGAACCTGGTTGCCCGCGCCCTTGGCGCCCTGGCCCACGAATCCCGCCTTGCCATCTTCCGCGCGCTGGTGGTTGCCGGCCCGAACGGCATCGCCGCCGGCGAAATCGCCCGACAGCTCGGCATTTCGCCATCCAGCCTGTCGTTTCACCTGAAGGACCTGTCCCACGCGGAGCTGGTGGCTTCCCGCCAGGACGGCCGCTTCGTGATCTATTCGGCCAACTTCGCGGCCATGGGCGGCCTTGTTGCCTTCCTGACCGAGAACTGCTGTGGCGGGGCGGCATGCGAGGTCCCCGCCGCGCCGGCCTGCTGTGACGCCAAGCCGGAGGTCTCCGATGCGGCACGCTGAATCCGTGATCCGGCAGCATCCGTCAAGGTAGTCAAGGCAATCAAGGTAATCAAGCATGCACGTCCAGATCTATCACAACCCCGACTGCGGCACGTCGCGCGCCAAGGAAGATGGCGAGCGCGTGATCGACGCCGACGGCCGGAGAATCGGCCGATGACGGACGAACTGCGCAACGTCGCGCTGCCGCTGCTGGACATCCCCACCGATCAAAAGCTGGAGCCGCGCAGCGTCTCGACGCATGCGCCGCGCATTCTCCTGCTCTACGGCTCGCTACGCCCGAACTCCTACAGCCGCCTGCTCACGCTCGAGGCCGAGCGGATTCTCAGGCACCTTGGCGCGCAAACCAAGGTGTTCGATCCGCACGGCCTTCCCGTCACGGACAGCGTGCCGGCGGATCATCCGAAGGTGGCCGAGCTGCGCGCGCTGTCCGAATGGTCGGAGGGCCAGGTCTGGTGCAGCCCCGAGCGGCACGGCACGCTGACCGCGGTGTTCAAGAACCAGATCGACTGGTTGCCGCTGGAGATCGGCGGCATCCGCCCCACGCAGGGCCGCACGCTTGCCGTCATGCAGGTCTGCGGTGGCTCGCAGTCGTTCAATGCCGTCAATGCGTTGCGTGTGCTCGGGCGCTGGATGCGCATGGTGACGATCCCGAACCAGTCATCCGTGCCGAAGGCCTACCAGGAATTCGACGCCGATGGCCGCATGAAGCCCTCCGCGTTTTATGACCGGGTGGTCGACGTGATGGAGGAACTGGTCAAGTTCACCTTGCTCGTGCGTGACCGTTCCGCCTACCTGACGGACCGGTACAGCGAGCGCAAGGAGAGTGCGCAGCCGGTTGCAGCGGCGCTTGCCCAGGCCGCGATGGATCATGAGCGCGCTGCGCCAGCGCCGGATAGCGACGAGGGCGAAGTCGAGTAGCGTGGTCGACGTGGCTGCGGCGCGGGAAACCGGGCGAAAATCCTGCCAGCACGATGGTTGAGAGCCGCTCGGCGCTACAGATGGCCGGCTGGGCGCGGGCTTACCATAGGCTGCGCAGTCTGCAATGTGCAGATCGACGAATCCCCCGCGCTGAAGTCCGGCGGCAACGCAATGGCGCCTGCTTGCGCACGCGCGTGGGTGGCCGCCCCTGCGCGCACCCGGCGGCGCAGGCGGCCTGAGGCGACATCCGCTACGCAGCGACCAGCCCGAGCGAGCGCAGCTTTGCCCCCTGGTCGAAGTACGGCCGCTCGCAGACGATCTTGTCGCTGTCAGGCGCGAACTCGAACGACGCGGCCATGCGCACGCGAAACGCGCGGCCAGTGGGCGGGTACACGGTGCCGTTCGCTTTCAAGGGACCAAGGTGCGTGCCGGTGAGCCAGAACTCCACCAGTACCGTGTCGCCGGCCGCGGCGATGCTGATGATCTCGTTGGCCTGGTCGGGGAAGGGCGTGCGCGACGACGCAAAGTAGCCGCGCACAGCCTCCTCGCCGTCAAAGACTGCGCCGCCCCCGTGCATCTCGTAGCGCGGATGGGCAAAGGTGGCGATGACGGCGTCCCATTCCCGGGTGCACTCCAGGGCCATGTGGTCGCGCACGGTCTGGATGCGGGCGAGAGACAAACTATCCATGTTCAGGGCTCCGTGATTTGGCATTGTTGGTTGGTTGATTGATTGAGTCATTGACGCGCGCAGAAGGCGCTTAGTCCTGCGTGACGCCGGCGGTCTTTGCCACTTCCTTCCATGCCGGGATATCGCGCGCGTTCAGCTTGCCGAGTTCCCCGCCGCTCATCGGCGTGGCCGCGATGCCCATCTCCAGCAGGCGAGCCTTGATCTCCGGCGTGGCCAGCACCTGGTTCAACGCATCCGACAATTTCTGCACGATCGGCTTCGGCGTGCCGGCAGGCACATACAGGCCCCAACGGAACACGCGATCGAAATCGATGCCCTCGTCGACATAGCTCTTCACGCCGGGCAGGCTCGGCGAACGCGAGGTGCAGGTGCCGAGCGCCTTGACCTTGCCGGACTTGACGAAGGGAGTGCCCGAAGTCATGTCCACGTAGCCCAGCTTGATATGCCCGGCAACGATGTCGTTGAGCACCTGCGGCACGGTCTTGTAGGGGATATGCGTCATCGAGGCGCCGGCCAGTTGCTTGAGCACCTCGCCGCAGAATTGCCCCGTGGAGCCTGTGCCCCAGCTGGCGTACTGCACCTCGTTGGGATGGCTCTTGGTGTACGCCACCAGTTCCTTGATGTCGTTCGCGGGAAAGTCATTGCTGGCCACCAGCAGGATGGCGGCCGTGCCGACCTGGCCGATGGCGGTGAAGTCCTTCACTGGGTCGTAGGGCAGCTTGGCGTAGACGGCGGCGTTCAGCATATGCGTGGTCGCGCCGCCGAGCGTGAAGGTGTAGCCATCGGGCGCCGCGCGGGCGACGGCCTGCGTGCCGATGATGCCGGAAGCGCCACCCTTGTTCTCTACCACGATGGGCTGCTTCAGGATGGCCGACATGCGTTCCGCCAGCACCCGGCCAAGGATGTCGCCGCCGGAGCCGGCCGAGATCGGCAGCAACAAGCGGATCGGGTGGGAGGGGTAGTCGGCGGGGGATTCACTGGCTTGCGCTGCGATCGCGGGCGCAGCGAGCGCGGCAAGGAGCGAGGCGGTGGCGAGGTAATGCGGCATGGGGCATCTCCTGTTTCTTTGTTGTGTGCTGCGGCCTGGCTTTTGATTCGTTTTCGGCTTCCGTCAAAGACCCAGCCCGCCATCCACCACCATCTCCAGTCCCGTCACATAACGCGACTCGTCGCAGGCAAGGAACAGCGCCGCGTAGGCAATATCCCATGGCGTGCCTTGCCGGCCCATCGGGCAGCGGCTATTGCGAAACGCGCGCGCGGCCTGCACGGCGGCTTCATCGCCATCGGTCAGGTGGGCCGCATGCGGCGTATCGATCAGGCCGGGCAGGATCACATTGCAGCGCACCTGGTCCGCGGCGTAGCGGCGCGCGAGGATCCGCGTCATATGGTTGAGCGCGGCCTTCGATGCGTTGTAGGAGAGAAAGGGCATCGGGCCCCATTTGCGGCTGGCGATCGACGAGATGTTGATGATCGAGCCGCCGCCCTGCGCGATCATGTGCGGCATCGCCTTCTGGCAGGCGAGCATGGCGCCTTTCAGGTTGATGTCGAACACGCGGTCCCAGGATGCCTCCGTGATGTCCTCGAGCTCGCCGATCTCCTCGATGCCCACGTTGTTGTGCAGTACGTCGATGCGCCGGTAGCGCTCGCGGCAGGCATCCACCATGGCCGCCAGCCGCGCGCCGTCGCGCACGTCAGCCTCGAAGGCGCTGGCGCTTCCGCCCGCCTCCTCGATCTGGCTCGCGGTCCTGCGAGCCAGCGCCAGGTCGCGGTCCACGCACAGCACCCGCGCCCCTTCGCGGGCGTAGACGATGGCAGCGGCTGCGCCGTTGCTGGTGTCGGCGCCGATCGATCCCGCGCCTACGACGATGGCTGCCTTGCCGGCAAGCCGGTTCATCCCTTTGCGATTGCTGTCCGGCATGCTGTGGCTGTCTCCGTGGTGATCTTATGGTGATCTTTGGGTGATCGTTCGCATGGTCCCCGCTACGACGGGTGAGAAAAATATAGCATGGAATTGAAACGTTTCATATAAAGGGTAAACGACCGGCTGCGAGGGGCGGGAGCTAGGGGAGGGAATGCCGGAAAGGCGGCATTGCGCCGCCCGGCAGGGGGCAGGTGAGGAAGCGCAAGCCTTAGCTGGCGCTGGTCTTAGCGCGGCCCCGCGCCGCCTTCCTGCGCCCTTGCGCGTCCACGGCGGCGCATGAATCACGCAGGATCAGCTCGCAGGTCAGCATCAGGTGCCCGGTCGCGTCGGGGCTGCTTTGCGGCTCGAGGCCGGGCTCCATCTCGGCAAGCAGCAGGCGGGCGGCATGGCGCCCCAGGTCCTGCAGGCTCCAGGTGAGCGTGGTCAGCTCGGGCGTATGCACCTGGGCCAGTTCGGTATCGCCCACGCACACCACCGACAGGTCGCCCGGAATGTCCCTGCCGGTCTGGCGTGCCGCCTTGAGCGCGCCTGCGAGCAGCGTCGTGCCCAGCCCAAAGATGGCGGTAGGCGGCGCGGCCTGCTGGAACAGCGCCAGGCATTGCGAAAAAGCGATGTCCATCGAGCTGGTGTCGATGCGCACAAGCTCCAGCGCATCGCCGATGCCGCGCGCGGCGGCAGCCGTCTCGAAGGCATGCCAGCGCTCTCGCGCGGGGCGCAGGTGAGAGCTGGGGAAGAGCAGGGCAATGCGGCGGTGGCCGAGATCGAGCAGATAGTTGGCGGTCTTCAGCGCGCCGCTGAAGTGGTCCACCTTGACGCTGGGCCGATCCGGGGCGATATCGCGGTCCAGGATCACCAGCGGCACGTCCACCTGCGCGATCTGCTGCTGCAGCTTGGCCGAGCTCTCGGAACCGGGCGCGAACAGCACGCCGTCAACGCCGACGCGGGTCACGTCCAGCAGCAGCTCGCATTCGCGTTCGGTGTCGTTATGGGTGTCGACCAGCAGCAAGGTGTAGCCGGCTTCGCGCAGCACATGTTCGGCCGCGCGCACGATCACGCCATAGAAGCGGTTGGCGATGTCCGGCACCAGGCAGGCCACCAGGCGCGAGCGCCGCGAGCGCAGGCTGCGCGCCGCGGCATTGGCGACATAGCCGATCTTGCGCGCCACTTCGAACACGTGGGTGACGGTCACTGCAGACGGGCCGCCGCGCCCCGCCATCACGTTGGAGGCGGTGCCAACCGAAACGCCCGCTTGCTCGGCCAGGTCCTTCAGGGTCGGCTTGCGCTGCGCTGCGGCTGCTTTCTTCATGTCACTTCGCGGATATCGTCGTTTCCTGTGGCTCGCAGTGTAGCACGCTATGAAACGTTTCAATCACGTGGGGTGCGTTGGTGCGCAAGCCTTCACGCCGCCTTCTTCAGCGACGCCAATGCCAGCCGCCCAGCGGCCAGTTGCTGCGCAACTTGCGCAACCCGCGTACCCAGATGCTCGGCCGTGCGCAGGTCTGCCAGCGGCGGCACCACGTCAGCGCTTTCGTCTGCATTCGACTGCGCCGCCGCACCCAGGAAGAAGCCATGGCGATTGAGCGAATCCTCAGTCGACTTCGAGTTGTTGTGGCCAGGGGGCAGGCCAAGGTTGACCCAGTGCATGCCGTGTTGCGCGGAGAAGATCGCGATCTGCTGTAGTGTGGCCAGCTTGTCGCCCGAACGGGAGGCCGAGTTGGTGAACCCGGCCGCCACCTTGTTGGCCCACTTGCCGCCCTTGGCGAAGACGTTGCGCGAGGTGGCGTCCATGAAACCTTTGAACTGCGCCGATGCGCTGCCCATATAGGTGGGCGCGCCGAAGATGATGCCGTCCACGTTTTCCAGGGTGTCCCAGTATTGGTCGATGTCGTCGACGCTGATCAGCAGGCTTTCGACGCCGTCGACACTGGCGGCGCCGCGTGCAACGGCCTGTGCCTGCTTGGCGGTGTGGCCATAGCCGCTGTGGTAGACGATGGCGATTTGGGTAGCGTTGGGGTTCATGATGCGGTGCCTCGACAAAGTTGGAAATATTTGAATTTGGCTCGCATCGCGTGGATCGCTGGATCTGCTTGATTGCTGGGCCGGTGAAGCAAGTCTAGGCGCCGGCCGATTGCGTTGGCGACTGAAATCTCAATTAATCATTGAAATATTTTGAATTATCGGGCGAGTCGGGAAGTTCCGTGCGCCTGGCATTTCGTGCCCACCGTGCCAAGCGCCGGTGACGGTGGCGAAACAGGCATTTCACTACGGCTGCCATCGCCCTGCCACCGCCGGGCAGCCAGGCTGCGGGTCCTCGCAATGCAAAAGTGAGCCGGTCATGCACCTCGCAACCGCCTGGGGTGTCGCGAATCGTCCGTTCGTGCACCCAGCTGCGCATGCTCAGCATCCGCGACGTTTCCTTGAAACGGTAGCCCGGCCCCACCTCCGCCAGCACGATGTCGTCCGCATCCACGGGAAACATGCCAAACGCCAGTAGCCAGCTGCGGCCAAGCCGCTCGCCAAGCGGCAGCTCGCCGATCGCCTTGCTGCGCATGGCGGGCGGCGCCGTCATGCGCAGCCAGGGAAACAACTCGTCGTTGATGCCTTCGGACGTGGTCGCTCGCTGCCATGCCTGGCTGGCACTGATCGGCAGGGGGGAGGCAAGCTCGAACATCAGAGACATGGCGGTTTTCGGCTGGATGGTGAATGGTGAATGTGTTCGCCATGATAGCGAGCCGAGCCATGCGGTCGGATGTCCGCCCGGCCTTGCCTGTCAGGTTGTCGCCGCGCCCGCCTCGGATGGCACATGCCGAATCACGTTGAAACCTTCGTCGGCTGACGGCGCCACAAAGTAGCGCGTGATGGCATCGAACTGCACATCGCTCGTCTCGAACGGGTGCGTGCCGCTGGGGTTGCGCGCGCGCAGGCGGGCCTTGCACAAGGCGTGCGGCGCATCGAGGTAGTGGAGTTGATGCGCTGCGGCCGCCTGCTCGAAGATGGCCCTGGCCCAGCTTCGCGTGGCCGGCGTGTTGGCGGGAAAATCAAGTACGACCGACATGCCAGCCAGTAGCAGCGCGTCGATGTGGCTGGCCATGGCGTCGCGCAGTCTTCCGGCACAGCGGGCATAGTCGGCGACCTCCTGGATCTCGCCGGGATACAGGTGTGATAGCCAGTCGTCCTCGCTGATCAGCACCGTGGCCGGCCGCGCAGCGAGCTGCCGGGCCAGCGTCGATTTGCCGGAGCCGATCTTACCGCAGACCATGTAGAGGACGGCGGGTGTTGCTGCGGCGGGGCGGGTTGGCTGCATCTTCAGGCTCCTTGGCGTTGAAGGCTCCAAGGAGGCGGGCACAAAAAACCCGCCTCGTTGGGCGGGTTGCTTTGTGTGCTCAGGCCACGTGCGCTAACCCACCATCGCAGGGATGGTGCGAATAATCGACGGGGTTTGTGCGTGGGCCATGGTGTGGAGGTTAGCGGATTGCAGGCTTGCCCGCAATCGTCTTTGCGCAGCGGCGTGGAAGCTGGCGTTAATTTCACCCGGGCACTATGGATGAACCCAACTGGGCCCGATGCCTCGTGAACGGCGCTGCCCTTGTCCTATCGTGCCGGCCATTGCAGAATACGGCCACAGCAGAATAGATAACAAGATAACGGGCACAGGGATGAGATTCACAGGCGTGTTGATTGCCGGGGTTGCGGCGTCCATTTTGGCCACGGGTTGCGCAACGGGGCCGTCCTACGAGGAAGTCAAGCAAACCATGCCGCCACTGCGTGCCGGGGAGGGGCGGATCTTCTTCCTTCGCTCCTCATCGCTTGTGGGCGCTGCCATCCAGCCGGAACTGCGGATCGACGAAGAAGTGGTAGGACGTAGCCGGCCAGGCGGGTTTTTCTACGCGGATCGCAAACCGGGCAGCTATGTCGCCTCCGGCACGACAGAGGTCGAGACGCGTTTCCTGTTCGACCTGGCCGCCGGCGAGACCAAGTACCTGCGCAGCGCCATTACCATTGGCTTTCTGGCCGGGCGCTTGCAGCTGACCGAGGATAGCGCCGCCAACGCCAAGGGCGAACTGCCCTCGCTGGCTTACACCGGCGAGGTGCCGGTGTCGGGTCCGGACGCCCAGCCCGGGGCGGGGGAGCGCAAGCCGGCCACGCTTGCCGCCGCCGCGCCTGCAGTGCCGCTGGCGCGGCAAGTGGCACCGGCTCCGGCTGTCCCCTCGCGCGCCGCGCAGCCGGCCGAAGCCGGCCCGGTGCGCATGGACGATCTGCGCTACCTGATGCAGCCGCGCTGAACGATCGCAGCGTCGCTACGTTGCCGTGAGCGCGGCATTTACTCTCACAGTCTTCCAGCACATGACAACGTCACCGCAACCTATGCGCCGCCCCGCCCTGATCGCCGTTCCCGTCTTCCTGGCGCTCGCCGCCGCCAATGCCAGCGCGCTCGATGCCCCGCACCTGCTGGCCAAGCTCACACCAAGCATCTATGCCGTGCGGGCAACGGGCCCCAACAACGCGCCGCTGGCATCGGGGTCCGCCGTGGTAATTGGCCCGGGGCAATTGGTCACCGCTTGCCACGTGCTGGCCGGCGCGCGCGCGATTGCCGTGCGGCGCGACAATGTGAGCTACGATGCCACGCTGGAAGCGCCGGACGTGGATCGCGACCTGTGTTTGCTGCGGGTTGCGAACTTCAATGCGCCGGCCGTCAGCGTGTCGGCGGCGGCGGCGCCGTCGTTTGGGCAGAGGGTGCTTGCGGCAGCCAGTCCGGAGGCCACGGGCGTGGTCGTGCTGGACGGCAGCGTATCCGGATTGCGCGCGGGCTCGGACGGCAAGCTGGACCGCATCGAGGTCACGCTCGATTTCCCGGCGACGGCCAGCGGCGGCGGCTTGTTCGATGAGACGGGCCGGCTCGTGGGCATCCTGTCGGCACGGCGCGCGCCCGGCGAAAAGCTCAAGGCATTGCCGGCCAGCTGGATCGCATCGATCAAGGAGCGCGGCGTGGCGGCGATGGCCAGCTATCGCTCGTCTGGGCCAGCGCCGGTGGCTGCGGCGCCTGTGGTGGATGACGCCGGCGCTGCGCCGGCGGGCAGCGAGTCGCCCCGCGTCGGCGAGATCTGGCGCTACGAACTGCTAGACAAGCTGACACGCAAACGGCGCGATGTTTTATACCGCGTCGACCGTGTCGAAGGGGAGCGGGTTACGTTCAACCAGGGCGCCCGATTGGAGACCCTCGACGGCCGTCTTGAGCGGATCATCACGCCCAGCGGTGGCGAGTTCGATGGCGCATCGCCGCCGCGCGGCTGGGTGCCGGAAGACGTGAAGCCGGGCGCGCGATGGAAATACAGCTACAGGCAGGTTGGCACCGAGATGCGCACGGAACTGAGCGGCGAGGTGACCGGGGAGTCCACCATCACGGTGCCTGCCGGCAGCTTCCGCGTCTTGCGCCTGGCCTACAAGGGCTATGTGATGCGACCGTTCTATGGCTTTTCGAATGGCGCGGAATCCTCGGTGCCTTACACGGCGGTGGCGTGGTACGCCCCGGAACTCAAGCGCGTGGTGCGCTTCGACGCCAGCTACGCGTCCAAGTACGAACGCGTGGACGAAAGCCTGGTGCTTGCGGAGCACCGCGTCGACTGAACCGGCCCCCGATGCGGCCCTGATTCCCTGGCGTTGGACAAGATCCAGGGCGCAGCAAGCGATTTTGGTAGGATGCAGGCCTTTCTCCGCGCCGGAATGTGACTCCGACCAATGTTGCTTGCTTCATGAATCTGGCCCAGATCAAAACCCTCGCCGCCGAGCGGCTTGCCCGCCTGCGGCGCCCCACGCGCCGCGGCGTGGCCAAGGCAGTGGCCGCCGTGCCGGTGCTGTTCCTGCTCTATGTGCTGATGCTGATTCCCTTCACCCCGGGCATCAGCGATATCCGCAAGGCCAAATCCGACCAGCCCGCGCAGATCCTATCGGCCGATGGCAAGCCGCTGGCCGTGTTCAAGTGGGCCAACCGCGAATGGGTCCGCCTGGCCGATATCTCGCCCAATGTGACGACGGCGCTGATCGCCACCGAGGATCACCGCTTCTACCAGCACTTCGGCCTGGACTGGCGCCGCATGGGCTCGGCCGCGCTGCATACCTTCTCCGGCGACCGGCAAGGTGGCTCCACCATCACGCAGCAGCTGGCCCGCAATCTCTATCCCGACGAGATCGGCCGCGCGCCCACGCTCACGCGCAAGCTCAAGGAAGCCATCACGGCGCTGAAGATCGAGGCGCTCTATACCAAGGACGAGATCCTCGAGACCTATCTCAACACCGTACCGTTCCTGTACAACGCTTACGGCATCGAGATGGCGGCGCGCACCTACTTCGATAAATCCGCAGGCCGGCTGGATGTGCTGGAAAGCGCCACGCTGATCGGCATGCTCAAGGGCAACAGCTACTACAACCCGGTCATCAACCCCGAGCGCGCCGTGCAGCGGCGCAATACCGTGCTGGCGCAAATGGTCAAGTACCAGAAGCTGGAGCCGGCGAAGTACGAGTTGCTGAAAAAGCGCCCGCTGCGCATCGACTTCGAGCGGCAGACCGAGCCGCCCGGCCCGGCGCCGCACTTCGCCCAGCAGCTGCGCAAATGGCTGATCACCTGGGCGGACCGCAACGACTACAACATCTACACCGACGGGCTGGTGGTGCGCACCACCATCGATTCGCGCCTGCAGGCGCTGGCCAACCAGGCGGTGGCGCGCCAGGGCAGCCAGTTGCAAGGCATCGCCGACGCCGCGTGGGCGCCGCGCTCCGGCTGGGCGGCCAACAAGGACCTGGTGCAGGCCTTTGTGCGCGAGACGCCGGCGTACCGCGCGGCCAGGGAGTCCGGGCAGACGCCCGAGGCGGCCATGACGCAACTGCTGGCGGACCACGCCTTCATGCAGGCGTTGCGCCAGTCCAAGACCCGCATCCAGGCCGGCTTCCTCGCGCTCGACCCGCGCACCGGCGAGATCAAGGCCTGGGTAGGCAGCCGCGACTTCACCCTGGACGCCTTCGACCACGTCCAGCAGGCGCAGCGCCAGCCGGGCTCCACGTTCAAGCCGTTCGTGTATGGCGCCGCGTTCGAGCAAGGCGCCAAGCCGGACGACACCTTCGTCGACCAGGCCGTGGAAATCCCGCTCGCCGGCGGCGAGGTCTGGCGGCCCTCCGACGATGGCCCCCCGAGCGGGCGTGCCATGAGCCTGCGCGACGGCCTGGTGTATTCCAAGAACACCATCACCGCGCAACTGATGCAAAGCGTCGGCCCGGCCAAGGTGGCCAAGCTGGCGCGCGCCATGGGCGTGCGGCAAAGCCGGCTCGATACGGTGCCCTCGCTGGCGCTTGGCACCAGCCCGGTCACCTTGAAGGAGATGGTCAGCGCCTACGGCACCATCGCCAACCAGGGCGCCTACCTGGAGCCGGTGATGGTCACCCGCATCGAAGACCGCAAGGGCGAGGTGCTGGAGACGTTCCACCCCGCGTCACCCGAGCAGGCGCTGCCTGTTGCCACCGTGCAGACGCTGCTCGACGTGATGCGCGGCGTGATCGACCGCGGCACCGGCACGAGCATTCGCACGCGCTTCGGCATTCGCGCGGATGTTGCCGGCAAGACCGGCACCACGCAAGACAATGCCGATGGCTGGTTCATCCTGATGCATCCGCAACTGGTTGCCGGCGCGTGGGTCGGGTTCAACGACAGCCGGGTGACGCTGCGCAGCGACTACTGGGGCCAGGGCGCGCACAGCGCGCTGCCCATGGTGGGCGACTTCTTCCAGCGCTCGCTGCGGTCCCGCATGATCGATGCGAACGTCCGCTTCGTGGAGCACAAGGAGACCGGCCTCTTTGAAGCGTTGGGCTGGACGATACGCGGCTGGTACCAGCGATGGTTCGGGCCGGCGGCCAAGCCGGAAGCCCCACCCGCGCCCAAGCGCGTTGCGCGCCCTGCGCCGGAGGCGGCGGCTGCGGAGCAGGAAACCAGCGTGGCAGCATCGGCGGTGCCGCCCGCGTTGCAGGGCGTGAGCGGCCCGGCCGCTGAGCAAGGCGCCGTCGATGCGGGGTCGGCGCCGGCACCGGCCAGCTCGCCGGCGGAGGTCTCGGCTAGCGTGCCGCCGGCCATTGCTGCGCCATCCTTCACGCAGGACGATGCCAGGGTGCGGACCGGCGAAAGCAGCCAGCCCTGAAGCGGGGCCGGGCCCGGGGCGACGCTGATCGCGGCACCGCCTGCTGGAGCATCGCTGCTTGGCTGGCAGGCATCAGGCAGCCCCTTTGCAGGGCCGGGGACCTTCTGGACGGCTTGATCCCGGCAGGCCAAATATTGCGCCCGGGTGGTGTCCGCGCTTACCGTTGCCGGTGACATCGCTTAACATAGCGGTTTGACTGGCGTATGCCCCTACAGCGGCCCGGCCGGCCTTGCGGCGTTGAGTCTACGCAATGCAAGGTGCGCGAACGGGCGCTAGTATGCGAGCCGTGCGGCAGCTTTCCTGCCGGTGGACCTTTTCCAGATGAACAAAAATCCAAAGAATTCTCTTGGCGAGCCTCCCGCTCCGCGTACCTGGGACGCCCGTCTGGCGCGCGCGCTTGTCCGCCCGCTCAAGGACTCCTGGATCACCCCGAACCACCTGACCACCCTGCGGCTCGTGATCGGCCTTGCCGGGGTAGCCTGCCTGATGCAGGGCGGTTTCGCGTGGACCAATTGCGGTGCTTTGCTGATCGTGCTGTCCAACTTCCTGGACCACACTGACGGCGAATTGGCGAGAATTAGCGGTAAATCGAGCAAAATAGGCCATTTTTACGATCTGGCGAGCGATGCGCTGATAACCGTCCTGCTCTTCGTGGGCATGGGCGTAGCCATTTCGGGGCAGGCCGCGGCAGACACGATGTCGCCCGTCTTGCAAGGCACGCTCGCGGGCGTGGCGGTGGCGCTGATCTTCTTCCTGCGCATGCGGATCGAGTCGCGTGTCGGGAAAAGCGGGACGAAGCAAGCTTCTGCGGGCGGCTTCGAGACAGAAGACGTACTTTACCTGCTTCCGCTCGTTACTTTGAGCAGCGGCGTCGCCCCGTTCCTGATGGCAGCGTCGATCGGTGCTCCCCTGTTCGCGGCCTGGGTCATCATCGACTACTGGCGTGTGATGCGGCGTCCCCTGCCTGCCACGGCTTCGACGGAGATCAGGGGAACACGATGAGCGAGCAAGCCAACGACATCACGCTGGACGGCCCGTCCCCCGCTTCCGTTACTCCCCGCCAGCAGGCGGTCCCGAGCGCCGGCGCCAGGCTGCCCAACCCCGACGCCTCGGTGGCCGAGCGCACCACCCGGCTCGACAGCAAGCAACTGCGCGCCGATTTCGTGCGCCAGGGCGCCTTCCTGCACCTGGAGCAATTCCTGGCGCCGGAAGTCACCGCGCAACTGGCGGCCAGCGCCCGCGCGCTGGTGCCGCAGATCAACCGCAATTACCTGCCCGGCCACAAGCAAGGCGGCAGCGTCAGCCGGCACACCATTGACGAGCTCGCGCCGTTTATCGCCGAGCTGTACCGGTCGAAGGCGCTGATCGGCTGGCTCGAGCAGATGTGCGGCGAGAAGCTGCTGGTCTCCCCCGACTCCGATCCCCACGCCTATGCGCTGTATTACTACACGCGCCAGGGTGACCACATCGGCTGGCACTACGACACCTCCTATTACGACGGCCGCCGCTACACGCTGCTGCTGGGCGTGATCGAGGAATCCTCCTGCCGCCTTGACTACGAACTGCACACGCGCGATGCGGATGTGCCCGATGAGCCCGGCTCGGTGCAGACCACGCCCGGCGGGCTGGTGTTCTTCGACGGCGACAAGCTGCGCCACCGCATCACGCCGGCCGGCGCCAACGAGATGCGCGTGTCGCTGACGTTCGAGTACGTGACCGATCCGGGCATGCGCCCGTGGCTGCGCTTCATCTCCAATATGAAGGACGCGGTCGCCTATTTTGGCTTCAGGCAGGTGTTCAAGAGACTGGTGCCGGGCCGGAAGCCCCGCCCATGACCCGTGCTGCCATGCTTTTCCTGTCGATCGGCGCGGCGCTCTTTGTCGCGCTGCTCGCCTGGCAGGGATTCGGCTCCGTCGCGTCGACGCTGATGTCGGCAGGCTGGGGCCTGGTGCTGGTCGCCGCGTTCCACCTGCTGCCGCTGGTGCTGGACGCCGGCGCCATCTTCGTCCTGTTCGACCGCCGGGCCGGCCACGGCACCATGCGCGACGCGCTGCTGGCACGCTGGGCCGGCGAATCCGTCAACAGCCTGCTGCCGGCGGGGCAGATCGGCGGCCCGGTCCTGATGGTGCGCCACCTGGCGCACCGCGGCACGCGCATGCGCGACGCCGCCGCGGCCATCACCGTCAGTACCACCATGCAGGCGCTGGCGCAGATGGTCTTTGCCTTTACCGGCCTGGCGCTGTTTGGCTTGTATGGCGGGCATGATGCGCTCTCCGACCTGCGCACGCCAACGCTGGTCGTCACCGCCGTGCTTGCGCTGTGCATCGCGGGTTTCTACGTGGTGCAGAAGCGCGGCCTGTTCGGCCGGGTGCTGCGCCTGTTGTCGAAGGTGTTCGGCAAGCGCGACTGGTCGGGGCTGACCATGCGCGCCGATGCCGTGGACGCGGCCGTGCAAGGCATGTACCGCGACCGCCGCAAGGTGGCGTCCACTTTCGCGCTGAGCCTGGTTGGCTGGCTGGTTGGCACCGGCGAAGTCTGGTTGGCCCTGCATTTCCTCGGGCATCCCGTCAGCTGGCTCGACGCCTTGCTGCTGGAGAGCGTGGGGCAGGCGATCCGCGGCGCGGCCTTTGCCATTCCCGGCTCGCTGGGGGCGCAGGAAGGCGGCTACCTGTTGCTGGCGCCCATCGTCGGCCTTCCGCCCGATGCGGCGCTGGCGCTGTCCCTGGCCAAGCGTGCCCGCGAGATCGGGCTCGGCGCGCCGGGGCTGCTGTATTTACATTTGAGTGAACGAAAATTCCAACGGCGGCGTGCGGCAGGTGTGCAGCAGTCCGCCGATTGATCGATGGCAATTTGCATGGGTGCGGAGAACGAATGCGAGCAATCATCCTTGCCGCGGGCCTAGGCCTGCGACTTCAGCAACAACCCGGGGAGCAATTCCCCAAGTGCCTGCTGCGTTTTGAGGGCATCACCCTGCTGGAGCGGCATCTGCGCATGCTCGACGCGGCTGGGGTGGACGAGATCGTGCTGGCGCTAGGCTTCCAGCCGGAACACGTCGAAGCCGAGCTGGTCAGGCTGGGGCGCGACCCCTATCCGGAGATCGTGCTGAACCCGCGTTACGACCTGGGCAGCGTCCTGACCGTGCATACGGTGGCCGATGCGCTCACGCGCGGCGGCGACGTGCTGCTGATGGATGCCGACGTGCTCTACGACGAGCGCATTCTCAGCGCGCTGGTGGCGGGCGGCACCACCAACCGCCTCTTGATCGACCGCGATTTCGAAGCCGGTGACGAGCCGGTCAAGCTGTGCCTGAAAGACGGCGTGCCGGTGGAGCTGCGCAAGCAGCTCGCGGTTGGCCTGGAATACGACACCATTGGCGAGTCGGTTGGTTTCTTCCGCTTCCAGGAACAAACCGCGCGCCGCCTGGCGCAGATCGTCCAGGGCTATGTCGACAGCGGCCGCTCGAACATGCCGCACGAGGAAGCGGTGCGCGACCTCTTGCTCGAAGGCGGCCACGTGTTCGATGTGGCCGACGTGAGCGGCGCGCCGTGGATCGAGATCGACTTCCCGAACGACGTGGCGCGCGCGCGCGACGAAGTCCTGCCCGAACTTCAGCCGATTGTTGGAGTAGCACAATGAACGCGATTGACCCGATTTTCTCGACTGCCTCGCGCAGTGCCCGGCTGCGCCAGATGATTGTCGGCAACGAGCTGGAATTCATGATGGAAGCCCACAACGGGCTGTCCGCGCGCATCGTGCGCGAGGCCGGTTTCAAGGCCATCTGGGCTTCGGGCCTGGCGATCTCCGCCCAATACGGCGTGCGCGACAACAACGAAGCCAGCTGGACCCAGGTGGTCGACACGCTGGAGTTCATGGCGGATGCCAGCGACCTGCCGATCCTGCTGGACGGCGACACCGGCTACGGCAACTTCAACAATGTGCGCCGCCTGGTGCGCAAGCTCGAGCAGCGCGGCATTGCCGGCGTGTGCATCGAGGACAAGCAGTTTCCCAAGACCAACAGCTTTATCGACGGCGAGCGCCAGCCGCTGGCCGAGGTCGATGAGTTCTGCGGCAAGATCAAGGCCGGCAAGGATTCGCAGTCGGACGACAACTTCTCCATCGTCGCCCGCGTGGAAGCCCTGATCGCCGGCTGGGGCATGGACGAAGCCCTGCGCCGCGCCGAGGCCTATCGCCAGGCCGGCGCGGACGCCATCCTGATCCACAGCAAGCTGTCGCGCCCGGACGAGATCCTGCAGTTCGCGCGAGAGTGGGCCGGCCGTGGCCCTCTGGTGATCGTGCCGACCAAGTACTACAGCACCCCGACCGAAGCCTTCCGCAAGGCCGGCATCAGCGTGGTGATCTGGGCCAACCACCTGATCCGCGTGGCGGCCTCGTCGATGCAGGCCGTGGCCAAGGAAATCCACGACAGCGAGACGCTGGTCAACGTGGAAGACCGCATCGCCTCCGTCAACGAGATCTTCCGCCTGCAGGACGCCGACGAATACTCGACCGCCGAGAAGATCTACCTGTCGGGCTCGCAAGCGCCGGGCGCGGCGGTGGTGCTGGCGGCCGGCCGCGGCACCGGCCTGGAGCCCCTCACCGAGGACCGTCCCAAGGTCATGCTGCCCGTGGCCGGCAAGCCGCTGCTGCGCTGGCTGGTGGACGCGTTCAAGAAGCAATCGATCAACGACATCACCGTGGTGGGCGGCTACCAGGCCAAGGCCATCGACACGGCCGGCATCAAGCTGGTGGTCAATGAGCAGTACGCCCAGACCGGCGAGCTTGCGTCGCTGGCGTGCGCCGTCGACGGCTTGCACACGGATACCGTGATCGCCTACGGCGACCTGCTGTTCCGCAGCTATATCCTGCGCGACCTGCTGGAAAGCGATGCGCCGTTCAGCGTGGTGGTGGACTCGTCGCTGACCACGGAGTCGAACCAGAGCGTGCGCGACTTCGCCTATTGCTCCGCGCCCGACGACCGCGACCTGTTCGGCCAGAAGATCCTGCTGCGCCATGTGTCCAGCAAGGGCCAGGAGCCGGGCGCCGCGCAAGCGCAGGCACCGCACGGCCGCTGGATCGGCCTGCTGAACGTGCGCGGCCAAGGCCGCGTGCGCCTGCAGAAGCTGGTTGCCGAGCTGCGCAAGCGCGATGACTTCAATACGCTGGACATGCCCGCGCTGCTCAACGCGCTGGTTGAAGCCGGTGAAGAGATCGAAGTGAAGTATGTGCACGGCCACTGGCGCGGCGTGAACGACCTCGACGACTTCCGTCGCGCGGGCGATTTCGCGCATACGCAGACGCCGTTCGCGGTCGGCAGCACGGACGCAGAGGAAGCCCGATGATCGAAGCGGCACAGTTTGTCGAGGCCGCGCGCGCGCGGGGCTTCGACTGGTATGCCGGGGTACCCTGCTCGTACCTGACGCCGTTTATCAACTACGTGCTGCAGGATCCGTCGTTGCATTACGTATCGGCGGCGAACGAAGGCGATGCGGTGGCGCTGATTGCCGGCGTGACGCTGGGGGCGCAGGGCGGCCGCCGGGGCGTCACGATGATGCAGAACTCCGGTCTTGGCAATGCGGTCAGCCCGCTGACCTCGCTCACGTGGACGTTCCGCCTGCCGCAGTTGCTGATCGTGACGTGGCGCGGGCAGCCGGGCGTTGCCGACGAACCGCAGCATGCGCTGATGGGGCCGGTCACGCCGACGATGCTCGACACCATGGAGATTCCGTGGGAAACCTTCCCGACCGACCCGGCCGAGGTTGGCCCGGCGCTGGACCGCGCGGTGGCGCATATGGACGCCACCGGCCGTCCGTACGCGCTGGTGATGCAAAAGGGCAGCGTCGCGCCGTATGAACTCAAGCAGCAGGACCGGCCCGCGCCGCGCCCGAAATGCACGCCGCTCTCAACGGTGCAGGGCGCCTCGCGCGATGGCCTGCCCACGCGCCGCGAGGCCCTGCAACGCGTGATCGCCCATACGCCGATGGACAAGACGGTGGTGCTGGCATCCACGGGCTTTTGCGGCCGTGAGCTCTACGCGCTCGATGACCGCGCCAACCAGCTCTATATGGTGGGCTCGATGGGTTGCCTCACGCCCTTCGCGCTCGGCCTTGCGCTCGCGCGTCCGGACCTGAATGTGGTCGCCGTGGACGGCGACGGCGCAGCGCTCATGCGCATGGGCGTGTTCGCCACGCTCGGCGCCTATGGCCCGGGCAACCTCACGCATGTGCTGCTGGACAACGGCGTGCATGACTCCACCGGCGGGCAGGCGACCGTGTCGCGCAATGTCTCGTTTGCCGGCGTGGCGTCCGCGTGCGGCTATGCGTCGGCGGCCGAGGGCGACCATCTCGACCTGCTCGACCAGACACTCACGGCCGCGCAAGCAAGCGCCGCCGGCCCGCGTTTTGTCGCGCTGACGATCAGCGCCGGCACGCCGGACGGCCTGCCGCGCCCGACCATCACCCCGGTCGATGTGAAGACGCGCCTGGCGCGACACATCGGTGCCGACCAAGGAGGGAAGTAAATGCTGCTACTCAATCCGGGCCCCGTTACCCTGTCGGAACGGGTCCGCCAAAGCCTGCTGCAGCCCGACCTGTGCCACCGCGAAAGCGAGTTCTTCGACCTGCAGGATGAAGCGCGCGCACGCCTGCTGAATATCTACGAACTGGATCCTGCCGAGTGGGCCGCGGTCCTGATGACCGGCTCCGGCACGGCGGCGGTGGAGAGCATGATCGCCGCGCTGGTGCCCGAGCAAGGCAAGCTGCTGATCGTGCAGAACGGCGTGTACGGCGAGCGCATTACGCAGATCGCCACGCAGTACCGCATTGCCCATGAGGTGGTCGCGCACGACTGGATGCAGGCACCCGACCTCGGGCGCATTGCCGCCGCGCTCGACGCGGACCGCGCGATCACGCACGTGGCGGTGATTCATCATGAAACTACCACCGGGCGCCTGAACGACCTGCAGGCACTGGACGCACTGTGCCGCGCGCGGGACGTGCGGCTGCTGGTGGATGGCGTGAGCAGCTTCGGCGCCGAGGCGATCGATTTCGGCGGCAGCATTGCCGCGGTGGCGGCCACGGCCAACAAGTGCCTGCATGGCGTGCCGGGCGCATCGTTCGTCATTGTGCGGCGCAGCGCGCTGGAGCAAGCCGCCAGCCGGACGTACTACCTGGATCTCGGGCGGCTCGCGCGCTTGCAGGACCAGCGCAATACGCCGTTCACGCCGTCGGTGCATGCCTATTACGCGCTGGTGGAAGCGCTGCGTGAGCTGGAGGAGGAGGGCGGCTGGCGCGCCCGCCATGCGCGCTATGCGGCCCTTGCCGAGCGCGCGCGCGCCGGGCTCGAGGCCTTGGGCATGCCGGCCCTGTGGCCGTCAGAGCAGTCCTCGGTGGTGCTGCGGGCTTACCGCTTGCCCGCCGGCTTGTCGTATCCCCAGTTGCACGACGGCCTGAAGGAGCGTGGCTTTGTCATCTACGCGGGGCAGGGCGGGCTGTCGGCCGAGTTGTTCCGCATTTCCACGATGGGCAATATCCAGATGGATGACATCGAGCGATTGCTGCAGGGCTTCAAGGCGCTGACGCAGTAATTGTCTTGCCGGCCACTGTCGTTTCCGTCATTTTATTTTTGGCGGCAAAGCACTAGCATTAGGCAAGAGATGCGGGTCTCCCGGGCTCCCGGGAGGCCGCATCCCCCTAGTGGAGGACATCGCGATGCCTCGCCGTCTCCGCCTTGCCGTTGCCGGATGCAACGCCCCGGCGCTTGCAGTGTTCGCCGGATTGATCATTGTCCTTGGCGCGTCCCTCCCCATCCCTGCCTTGGCCGCAACGCCTGGCGAGAGCGCTGGGCCTGCGGGTGTGGATCGTTCTGCCCCGGACCGCATGGTCCGCGCCGCCGTCGAAGGCGTTCTCAGCACCATCCAGGCCAATCCCGATACCCGCAACGGCGATCTCGACAAGATCACGGCCGTGGTGCGCCGGCAGTTCCTGCCTTATACCGATTTCCAGCGCACCACGCGGCTTGCGGTGGGCGGCGCTTGGCGCAGCGCCTCGCCGGAGCAGCAAAAGCAACTCTACGAGCAATTCGAGACACTGCTGGTGCGCAGCTACGCCCTGTCCCTGTCGCAAGTGCGCGATCAGACACTGAAGTTCCGCTATAAGGCGCCGCGCATCAGCGGCAACGATGTAGTGGTCGAGACCAGCATGACCAACAAAGGGGACGTGGTACAGATCGATTACCGGCTGCAGCGCGGCCCAGCGGGCTGGGCCATCTACGACATCAATATGAGCGGTGCCTGGCTGATCGAGGTCTATCGGCGGCAGTTCGCCGACATCGTCGCGAAGAGCGGCATCGATGGCCTGGTCAAGTACTTGGCCAACCACAACGCCGCCTAGTATCCCGTTCCGATGATTCGTTCGCAAAGTCTGTTGAGCTTGGAGCGGGAATTGTAGGTGGGGGGAAGTGTGCGATGTGTATTGCTTGTGGCCCGCTGACGCGGGGGGTGTCTCTTGTGGGGGGGGGTCATGCTTCTAGCTGCTGTCGCGGCTGGGCGGGGTTGGCCGTTTGGGAACGTGTGAGATGTCACTTTTCTTTACTCGTAAAGAAAAGTAACCAAAAGAAAGCGATCCTTGCAGGAGGCTGGC
>NZ_JBIUHC010000057.1:0-59318 GCF_044627735.1 Cupriavidus sp. CuC1
TGTGTCCACTAAAAATAGTGGACACATCCTGCACCGTTTCAGCCTTGTACTCTATGTGCGCTAAATTTCGCGCTTACATCGAAACAACATGATAGTCGCGCCCCGGTGTCGCAGAAGTGCCCGTGTGGGACATAGTTGGGAAAGCAATCGGATATGAAAGAAAGACCGCCTGCCCCAAGGTCGAGAGAGCACGGAGGTAACATGGGCAGGCGGGTGCAAAAGTTTGCCGCTGCTTACGCAGCGCCCGACATGGGAAGCAACGAGTTCAGGTCAAGCAGTTACTTAGCGAATCGCTGTCGGTCGATTGCATGTCGAAGCCAGCACCGAACGTGTCGAGCACCTTGAGCTTTGCGGTGTCCACATGTGAATCGGGCGTGCCAGTTCGCGTGCCGTCGCTGAACGGATCAAAGGCTCCCCACTTCGCCGCACTGCCATTGGCGTCCAACTTGACATGGACGTCCACCCAAGGCCGTCCCTTTTCGCCCTTGCTTCCAGCGGGCGCAACCGTTGTGAAGCTCGAGGCCACCAGCACCGCGACGGCGAACCCACTCAGAATTTCCGACTTGGTAATCATTTTTCGCTCCTTGAGGCAAATACCATCTGAATAAAACACCGAGAATTCTTGTAAGGCATCTCAAAACGCCACTCAAAACGTGTGACGGATTCCAAGCCCTACCCCGAGCATGGACGTCTCGCCTGCACCGAGGGCGTAGCTATTCCCTGTCCCCAGACTGTTGGCATAATTTACGGCACTATTATCAAGATTGAGTCCCGCTTTCTTTGCGAAAGAAGTTACGACGTAGGCACTTGTACGCTTGGAGAATGAATAATTCGCGATTGCCGTTACTTGCCATGGATTGCCCATTTGCGATTCACCCACTCTTCGGTGAATCTTGTCGTACGCGTACTCCAAAGTGAAATCCACACTCGGTGTCAACTTGTAGTTTGCGCCGATCCAATAGAAATCGTCTCGCAGGATTTCAATTCCGGCCCCATCTCTATTCTTTCCCCAGCGGTACCCGGCCATTAGCTTTGCTGGCCCCGCAGCATAGCTTCCGGAAACCGCGAGTTTTTTGAAACCTCCCGTCCCGTTCACCATGCTCGGATTGAATTCGTCAAAGGCTAGCGCGGCTCCAAAACTTCCGCCAAAATAATTCACTCCAACGCCATACGCAGAGTCTCTGTGAAATTGCCCCGGAACCTCTCCGGTTCCTGTGAGCGGGATTGTGCTTGGCGCGGTGGCGGGTAACGTAAGACCTGTTCCAAATGACCAATGGGCACCGATAGTGAAGGGACCGAAAGCACCGCTATATTTCGCCGTGTTGTCTTCTCGATAGGCCGGCCCGAGAAGAAGTACGGTTGGTGAGTACTGCGTTGCGTAGATCGTTGGTGAAAAATTCGCAATGGAATCGAACAGCGATGTGTATTGACGCCCGAATGTGAATTTTCCAAGTGAGCTGCTTTGCAATCCAACGAACGCCTGGCGGCCAAAAAGTCGACCCTGCATCTGGGTGCCGTTATCGAGACTCACACCGCTTTCAAGGACAAAAATGGATTGCAGACCGACGCCAATATCCTCTGTGCCACGAATCCCCCAGCGCGACCCGGACAGGCCACCAGAATCCATTCGATAGACGTTTTTTCCGGGCCCACTATTGAACCCATTGCTTGCCAATGGCACCGTACCGACGTGATTTGCGTATTCCATGCTCATATCTGCAACGCCATACAGAATAACGTTAGACTGAGCCCAGGTCATGCCAGAAAATATGCCCAAGGAGCCCAGAAGAATTGGATTTGCCTTCATATTTTGTCTCCTCACTACGATTTTTATGACCTCTCGCACAGCAGCACGCCTTGGGTGGAGGCCATGCACCCAATGTCCCGTCTAGAAGTCGATTTAATGCAAGTGGATTGAAATCAAGGGCCATCCGGCGGAAACATGCCCTCGCAATTCAATATGACTTGGACGCCAGTTGTCCGGCGGGCTGCACGGTCTCGTGTCGTTCACGCTGCGCATCGGCCGCGCTGCCGGGCCGGATCCTGAACCAGATCGAGTACATGGCCGGCAGGAACACCAGAGTCAAGATCGTCCCGGCAAACGTCCCGCCGATGAGCGTGTAGGCGAGCGCGCCCCAGAACACCGAATGGGTCAGCGGAATGAAGGCCAGGATGGCGGCCAACGCGGTAAGGATCACCGGCCGCGCACGCTGGACCGTGGCCTCCACAACGGCCCTGAACGGATCCAACCCTTCGTCTTTGTTGTGCTGAATCTGCCCGATCAGGATCAGCGTGTTGCGCATCAAGATGCCCGACAACGCAATCAGGCCAACCAGCGCGTTGATGCCGAACGGTTGCCCGAACAGAATCAGCGTTGGCACCACGCCAATCAGGCCGAGGGGGCTGGTCAGGAACACCATGACCATCGCCGGAATGGACCGCACCTGGAAGATGAGAATCAGCAGGGTGACTGCCAGCATGATCGGGAACAGCGGCAGCATGGCCTTCGTCGCCTTGCCCGATTCTTCAATGGAACCCGCTTGTTCAATGCGGTATCCGTTGGGCAGTTTCTCGATGATTGGCTGAAGCTGCGCGCTGATGGCTGTCGAAACGTCGGGCGGTTGCAGGCCATCGGCGATATCGCCTCGCACCGTGATCGTCGGCATGCGATCGCGCCGCCGAATGATGGGCTCTTCCATGCGCACATCGATCTTGCCCACCTGCGAGAGCGGAATGCGTTGCCCGTTGGCGCCTGCCAGCGTGAAGTCGCCGATCTTGGTCGGATCCAGTCGGATGTCGCCGGCCGAGCGGGCGGTCACCTGCACCGTGCGGATGTCCTCGCGCACCGCCGTCACCGGAATGCCGTTGAGTAGGAATTGCAGTTGTTGCGCGACGGCGCTGGAGGTCAGCCCCACGGCCTGCAAGCGGTCCTGCTGCAAGGTGAAGTGCAGCGTCGGTACGCGCATCCCCCAATCGGTATTGACCGTGCGCATCATCGGGCTGGCGTCCATGACTTGCCGAACATCGGCCGCGATGCGGCGCAACGTCTCCGCATCGGGGCCGGTCACGCGATAGGCAACCGGGAACGGAGAGTACGGACCGAACACGAGCTGCGTGACCCGTACGCGCGCCTCGGGGGCGAGGCCGTCGGCAATCGCCTGGCGCAGGCGCTGCTTCAACGCGTCACGCTCTTCCTGGCTGTCGGTGCGGATCACGATCTTGGCGAACGACGGATCCGGTAGTTCCGGCCCCATCGCCAGATAGAAGCGCGGCGCACCCTGGCCAACGTAAGCCGTCACAATCCTGGCTTCCTTCTGTTTGGCGAGCCAAGCTTCCAGCTTTACGGTGGCCGCGCTGGTCTGGTTGATCGATGTTCCATAGGGCATCTGCACCTCGACCAGCACTTCAGGCCGATCCGAAATTGGGAAGAACTGCTTCTTGACCACCGCCATACCGAGGATGGCCAAGGCAAAGAGCCCGACGACCGAACCCGCGACCAGCCATTTGCGCGCAATCACACGCCCGAGCAGCGCACGGAAGCGGTTGTAACGCAGGGTGTCGTAAATCGCATCGTGGCCGCCTTCGACCTTCTTGAAGTCGGGCAGCATCTTCACGCCTAGGTAAGGCGTGAACACCACTGCGACCACCCAGGACGTGATCAGCGCAATGCCGACGATCCAGAACATGTTGCTGGTGTATTCGCCCGCGGTGGATCGCGCAAAACCATTGGGCATGAAGCCGACGGCGGTCACCAGCGTGCCCGACAGCATGGGCGCCGCAGTGTGGCTCCATGCATAGGCCGAAGCGGCGACGCGGCTGTAGCCTTCTTCCATCTTCACCACCATCATTTCGATGGCGATGATGGCGTCGTCCACCAGCAAGCCGAGCGCCAGAATCAAAGATCCAAGTGTGATGCGGTCGAAGTTCTTGCCTGTCGCAGCCATCACCACAAAGACGACCGCCAGTGTCAACGGCACGGCCGCGGCCACCACCAGGCCCGCGCGCCAACCCATGCTGACGAAGCTCACCAGCATGACCACCAGCAGTGCGGCGAAGAACTTGAGCATGAACTCATCGACGGCAGCGGCGATGTTGACTGCCTGGTCGGTCACCTTGGTCAAGCTCATGCCGAGCGGCATGTCAGCGTTGATGGCGCCCACCTCCTTGTCGAGCGCCTTGCCCAGGTCCAGCCCGTTCCAGCCTTCGCGCATGACGATGCCCAGCAGCAAGGCAGGCTGGCCACCATTGCGCACCATGAACGTGGCGGGGTCTTCATAGCCACGCTTGACCGTGGCAATGTCCGACAGCTTCAACGTGCGGCCTTGCGATACAACCGGCGTGTCGCGAATCTTCTGCAGCTCGTCGAACGCGCCGTCCAGACGGATGAATACCTGCGGCCCTTTCGTTTCCACCGAGCCGGCTGCCGTCAGGGCATTCTGGCTGTTGAGCGCGGCAAACACCTCTTGCGGACTCACGCCCAGCGTCGCCAGCCGGTCATGGGAAAACTCGACGTAGATGCGCTCCGACTGCTCGCCGGTGATGTTGACCTTCTTCACGCCGGGCACGTGCAGCAAGCGCTGGCGCAGCGTCTCCGCATCGCGCACAAGGGCACGTTGCGGCTCACCCTGCGCCTTCAGCGCAAACAGCGCAAAGGTCACGTCCGCATATTCGTCATTGACCATCGGCCCGATCACGCCGGGCGGCAGGTTGGCCACCTCGTCGCTGACCTTCTTGCGCGCTTGATAGAACTCCTCCTGGACTTCCGACGGCGGCGTGCTGTCGAGCAGGGTCAACGTGGTGAACGCCAGGCCCGGCCGCGTGTACGTTTCCGTACGGTCGTACCAGCGCAGCTCCTGCATGCGCTTTTCGAGCTTCTCGGCCACCTGATCCTGCATTTCCTGCGCGGTGGCCCCCGGCCACGCGGTGATGATCGTCATCACCTTGACCGTAAACGCCGGGTCTTCCGCGCGGCCCAGCTTGAAGAAGGAAATGAGCCCCGCCAGAGAGATCAAGCAGATGAGGAACAAAGTCACGGCGCGCTCGCGCACCGCGAGCGCCGACAGGTTGAAGCGGCCTTGGCTCACAGACGCACCCCCGCGATGGCAGTGCTGGCGCCCTGACCCGCCACGCGGACTTGCTGGCCCTCACGCAGCAGTTGTGCGCCAAGCGCGACGATCCGGTCCCCTTGCTTGACCTGGCCCGCGACCCGGGCACCTTCATCGCCCAGGCGCACGATGGTGACGGACCGCCACGACACCTTGGCGGGATCTCCCTGGATGACCCACACGCCCGAACCCTTGCCTGCATCGAACAGGGCACCCAGCGGCACCTGGAGATCGCCTCGGGCGGTGGTGAGCCCATCCGGAATCTGGATCGTCACGGTAGCGCCCAGCGGCGCATTGGCCAGTTCCCCATCCAGCACATAGCGCGCTTCGAAGGTGCGGGTAAGCCGATCGGCAGCATCCGACAGTTGCCGCAGTGTCGCCGGCACGCTGGTGCCGTCTTTTCCGAACATTGTGGCTTGTGCGACAGAGCCGATCGCCGGCCGCAACGTTTCCGGCAACTGAACGACCGCCTCGCGGCGGCCTGCGTGGGCCAGACGCACAACAGCCTGCCCCGCGTTGACGACCTGGCCGGGCTCGGCCAGCGTTTCCATGACTACGCCGTCGCCATCAGCGATCAGCTCTGCGTAGCGGCTGGCGTTGCCCGCAACATCGGCCTGCGCTTCCGCCGCGCTCAACTGGGCTTTGGCCGCGTCCGCCGCAGCCTTCGCCTGGTCATAGGCCGACGCGGAAATTGCGCCCGTTCCGCGCAGATCGCGGTAGCGGGCTTCGTCCTCCGCCGTCTGTTGCGCACGCGCTCGCGCGGCGCTCACGGCTTCTCGCTGTGCATGTGCGGCGAGCTTCAGATCGACCGGGTCGACGCGCATGAGCGGCTGCCCGCGCTTGACGGTTTGCCCCGCATCGACAAGGCGTTCCAGCACCTTGCCGGGCACACGGAAGCCGAGGTCGCTCTGCACCCGGGCAGCGACGACCCCCGTGAATGAACGCGATGCGGAAGCGGCTGGCTGGACGACCGTGGCACGCACCAACGGTGCCTCGGTGCGCGGGTCTGCAGGGGCCTTTTCGCCGCAAGCGCTCAGCGCGAGCGGAAACGCAAGAACAACGGTAGAGGTAATAAAGCGACGCGAAAGCATGAAAGCCCCATCGACAAGATGATCTGGGCTTTCATTCTGGTTCTCGTGACCACTTTAGTCAATGGTCACAATCAAAAAATCTGCACGTCAGGGGGAAAGACTCCGAAGCACGAGGCTGGAGAGCAGCCCGGGCGCACTTTCCGTGTAGTCAAAGCTGAACTGCAAAAGCAACGGATTCATGTACGGGCGCATGACCAGGTAGATGGCCGTCGTGGCCTCGTCCAACGGCGTCTTGCGCTCGAAGTCTCCGGTCTCCCGGCCCTCCTGTAGCACATCGCGCAGCAACCTCTGGATGCGGTCCTCATAGGCGATCACCGCTTGCCAGCGTTCAGTCGCTGCCGAGGCCGCGATCTCGTACAGCTTGCGGTCGTGGGAAAACAACCGAAGGCTGGCCTCAGTCAAGGCTTTGAACATGCGCCGGAGCTTCTCCGGCGGGGAGTCGGCGTCGGCCAGGGCGGCATTCACGTCGGCCTCGATGTCGCGCAGGCAGTTGGCGCAGATCATCTCGCCAATGGCCTGCTTGGACTCGAAGAACTTGTAGATGTAGGCCTTGGAAAAACCGATGGCCTTGGCCAGATCGGAAACGGCGGTCTTCTCGTAGCCGTAGCGGCTGAAGTGCTCGGTGGCGGCGGCAACGATCCGGTCTCGCACGTCATGGTCCGCCGGGCCACGGGCGGAAACGGGGTAGGGGGTGGTCTTCATAGGCTCCAGCTTACGCGAGTCGCGATAGTTGAACAACGTGTGACCATGTTGTACTATAGTCACCAAAACCCGATGGAAGACATCCATGTTGCCAAAACACTCCCTTATGGCCCTCTTCGCTGCCAGCCTGGCGACCGGTTGTGCCGTCGGCCCCGATTATGTGAAGCCCGATGTGCCGGTTCCCCGACAATTCCAGGGCCAGACAGCAGTGGAGCAGCGGACAGCCAATGCCGAAGCCGATCTGCCTGCGTGGTGGGCTGGCTTTGGCGATCCGCAACTTACGCGGTACGTGCAGCTCGCGCTGGAACAAAACCTGGACCTTGCACAGGCCTTCGCCCGCGTCACGCAAGCCAGTGCGGGGCTTGGCGCTGCCAATGCCGCGTTGCTGCCCTCCGGCAATGTCACGGGCCAGGCCGCGCGTGCGTACCAGTCCGTCGAAACCCCTTTGGGCCGCGTCTTGAGTTCGCGGCCCGGCTTCGACCGCTACGGCAACGCTTTTGAGGCCGATGTCAGCGCAAGCTGGGAGTTGGACGTATTCGGCGGCCTGCGCCGTGGCCGCGAAGGGGCACTTGCCGACTACCAGGCCTCCCAGGCGGGCGCAGTCGCCACACGGCTGGCCGTGGCCGCACAGACTGCCGACATCTACATCACCATCCGCGGCTTACAGACGCGCTTGAAAGTGGCCCGCCACCAGGTACAGACGCAAGAAGAATTGCTCTCCACCATCAACCTGCTGTACGGCAAGGGACTGGCGGCCGAGCTTCAAGTCCGGCAGGCCGAAGGCGCACTCGCTCAGGTTCGCGCTTCCATCCCACAGCTTGAGGCTGGCCTCGATGCGGCGATGAACGCGCTGGATGTGATGCTCGGCACGCTGCCGGGCACGCACCGGGCGGAGCTTGCGCAAGGCGGCGACATCCCGGCCGCTCCGCAAATTGCGATCAGCGGCTCGCCCGGCGAATTGCTGAGGCGCCGCCCTGACCTCATCCTTGCCGAGCGTCGCCTAGCGGCTTCCAACGCGCGCATCGGTGTCGCCATTGCGGAGTACTACCCGAAGTTCTCGCTCAGCGGCCTGCTGGGCAGCGCCACATCGGTGGGCGCCGGCAGTCTGTTCGGCAGCGGTGCCAGTCAATTCGCCGGCGTGCTCGGCCTGCGCTGGCGCCTGTTCGACTTCGGCCGTATCAACGCACAAATCGATCAGGCCAAGGGGCAAGAGGCGGAGATGCTCGCCGCGTACCGGCTCGCCGTGCTGCGCGCCACGGAAGATGTGGAAGACGCCTTCTCGGCTCTGGTCAAGCGCGAGGAGCAAGCGGCCGTGCTCACGCAAGGCGTGGATTCGCTTGGCCGCGCGCGAAGTGCATCGTTTGCTGCGTATCAAAAAGGCGTCGTCAGCTTGATTGAAGTCCTGCAAGCCGACGAAAGCCTGTTACGTACATCAGACGCGCGCGCGCAGGCGCAAACCGAATCAGCGCGCGCTGCCGTCGCGGCATTCAAGGCGCTGGGCGGTGGGTGGCAGCCCGACGAATCGACCGCCATTGCTAGCAAATAGTCACTCCGCGACTGAGGCTGCGCATTCAGCACGGCTCATCGCTCAAACCTTTACCGCAGCACCGACCCACTCATACCGAAAGAAGCTGCCATGTCGAGTTCCAAAGTTGTCGTCGTTACAGGCGTGTCCTCGGGCATCGGCCGTGCCACCGCCGCGAAGTTTGCGCTGCGGGGCTGCCGGGTATTCGGCACCGTCCGCAACCTCGCAAAAGCGCGGCCGCTACCGGGCGTTGAGCTGGTCGAGATGGATATCCGCGATGAAGCCTCGGTTCAGCGGGGGATCCAGGCCATCATCGCGCAGGCCAAGCGCATCGATGTGCTCGTCAACAGTGCCGGCGTGACGCTGCTCGGCGCGACCGAAGAGACGTCGATTGCCGAAGCACAGGCGCTGTTCGACACCAACGTGTTTGGCATCTTGCGTACCACACGAGCCGTATTGCCGCACATGCGTGCGCAACGTTCGGGAAGAATCGTCAACATCAGCTCCGTGCTCGGCTTTCTGCCGGCGCCGTACATGGGTCTCTATTCGGCATCCAAACACGCTGTGGAGGGGATGTCCGAGACGTTGGACCACGAGGTGCGCAAGTTCGGCATCCGTGTGGTGCTTGTCGAGCCCTCATTTACCAAGACCAGCCTGGATACCAACGCCCCCCACGCGGCTTCCAAGGTATCTGCCTACGACAACGAGCGCAGCGTCGTTTCGCAGGCGATTCAAAGAAGTGTCCAAAAAGCACCGGACCCCGATGGCGTCGCGAGCACGGTCGTCGATGCCGCTCTCGGCGCGTGGAAGATGCGCCGTACCCCCAAAGGCGAGGCCTCCCTTCTGAGCAAGCTGCGCCGCTTCATGCCGGCAGGACCGGTCGGTGCGACTCTGCGCAAGACGTTCGGACTCTCCTGAAGCACGTTACCGGAAACAGATCAGGCACACATCATCGGAAGAGCCCTATGACAAATCCAGACAGCTCAGCAACCGGAGGCACTGCCACGATTGCTCCGGCGTTGCCGAATGCACATCTCAACACCGCATCACCTTGGCCGGTGTTCTGGGTCGCCAGCGTGGCGGTGTTCCTTGTCTCGATGGCCGGCACGATGCTGTTCGCCGCCTTCAGTGCCTTACGTGCAGGGTTTCCTCAAGCCACTGCGGCAGATCTCTCCTGAGTGCTCAATGCCTACACTGTCGCCTACGCTGCAACGCTCATTCCGTCTGGCGGGTTGGCAGATAAGCATGGGCGCAAGAAGGTGTTTCTGGCCTGCGTAGGGCTATTTCTGGCGGCGTCGGCTGCGTGTGGCTGTCAACGTAGGGTGGCTCGTTGCAGCACGCGTGCTTCAAGCCATCGGCGCTGCGTTGCTGACGCCCGCATCGCTCTCGCTCGTGCTGGCGGCGTTTCCAATCAGCAAGCGCGCGGTGGCGATCAGTCTATGGGGAGCGGTTGGTGCTCTGGCTGCTGCGGTGGGGCCGAGCCTTGGGGCGTTCGTGATCGCATCGATCGGCTGGCAGTGGGCCTTCTATCTGAACGTGCCCTTAGGCCTGGCTGCCATGTGGCGCGGTGCGCCATTGCTCACCGAGACAAAACAGCACACCACCAACCGCCCGCTTGATCTGTTCGGAATGGGCCTACTGATCGTCGGGACGGGCGCTTTGGCGCTGTCCATTGTGCAATCGGAATCGCCTAGCTGGCCGTGTCACCAACTGCTCGGTATTGCCGACATCGGGCTCTTGAGCATCATCGGTTTTGTGGCCTGGGCTCACGTTGCGACCGCACCGCTGGTGGACTTGGGGTTGTTTTGCAACCCGACTTACCGTTATGTCAATCTCGCAACGTTGAGTTTCGGCATCGCGTTTTTGATGATGTTCTTCGCCTTCTTTTTTCGGTTCGTCAGAAAAATGTGTGGGTTGACGGAGGCTCAGGAAGATTGCCAAGTGCATGATATAGCGCGATTTCCGTCGCCCTGAAGGTTCGGAATCCGTACGATTTTCTCATGGTGACTTTGGCCTTGTTGTTCAGACCCTCGATGATGCCGCTGGAGAACTGCTTGCGCGCATGGAAGTAGTTGAGGATCAGCTCACGGTGGGCACGCACGGTGCGGGCGAACTTCTTCATTGGCTCGATGCGCGAGCGCATCACCTGAGTACACCACTGGTCGAGGAATTTTCCGGCCCAGACCGGTGAGATGTAATCCCAGAGCTGCTGGAATTCCTCTTTGAGCAGCCAGGCCCGCACGGTGCGCAGGTTGTACTGCAACAAGTCACGCATGCGCAGTCGCTGTCTGTCGGTCAGGTTTTCCGGACGTTTGAGCAGGCACCAGCGGGACTTCTTGAGCACCGGCTCGTATCCATCGCGGACCATGCGGCGTGATTCGTCAGCGCGGACCTCATCGATGGCCTTATTCATCTTCGCAACGATGTGAAAGCGGTCCAGGATATTCAGCGCATTGGGGCAATGCAGCGCTATCATCTCAAGGTAGGGCTTCCACATGTCCGAGCAGACGAACTCAACCTTCTCACAAAGCTGTTTTCCGATCATGGCGAAGAACTTCGCGAAGCTTTCTTTCGTGCGCTCCTGCCCAACCCATAGCAGACGGGTGCAGCCAGCCTCGATCTGGTAGACCAGTGTGAGGTACTTGTGTCCACGACCATACTGGATTTCGTCGACGCCAAAGGCACGGATCGTACCGAGTTTGCGATGGCACAGCCCCCAGTCGACCACCCACTCCACTGCGTTGAAGACTTTCTCCCAACTGGTGCGGAAGCTTTGTGCCGTCTCCTTCCACGACAGCTTGCGTGCCCACTGCGCCAGGAACAGCATGTATGCCCGCGTGAGCGTGTGCTTGCCATTGGCCCACGGCAGGGCTTCGACCTTGACGCCACAGTCACGACAATCGACGCGCCGCATGGTATAGAGCAGGAACACGGCAAAACCCCAGACCGGAATAAACTCGAACCTGCGCTGTGCGAGCGTGTCGTAACCCCGCGCAGGCTGGCTACAGCATGAGCAGATCGGCTTGGAGCCCTTGCGCGGCCGTACGTCGATCTCGATGGACTGGGTTGCCTCGCACAGCCGCGCACCTTCATAAACGAACCCGGGAATATGATGACAGGCGTTGAGCAGGCGGGTCAGCAACATGGTTAGCAGGGTCAGAAGCGACAAGGGCAAAGCCGCTATTGTCGCCCCGGATCTCGATGCACTGGCGCGCTACGTCCCGGACCTTAAGGACTGGCCCGCTTCATGGCGCTTCGACAACGAGGACATCCCGCCTGGCCAGGCGATCGTAGAAGTGTTCACGCCTTTCCTGCAACGCCTGCTCGCACAGGGATATGCGCGCAAGACGTTGTACCGCCACCGCGATAACCTCTGGATACTCGGTGGCCATCTCATTGAAGTCCGTTACGAAGACAAGCATGCAGCCGCGATGGATGCCAATGCGCTCGTTCTCAGCCAGATCCATGAATACGGTGGTCCCTTGATAACTCGGCATCTTAGTGAAGATGCCCAGAGCTCTTTCGACGCGACCTGCAAGAAGCTCTATCGCTTCCTTTGTCCCTCGTAAATCGCCTCAAACTACCCACAGATTCCCCCGACGAGCCCTTTTTTCTACATGAAGTCGATCTGGCACTACTCGCTGCCATTGGCGGGGCTTGCCATCACCCCTGGGCCGCCGCTGGTGATTCCAGTGGCCACCCTCTCAGGCCGAATCGCCAGTCGGCATGGCCATCGCCCACTGTTGGTGGTGGGTAGCGTGCTCTACGCGAGCAGTGCTGTGTGGTTCTTGCTGGTGCCCGGCATTACACCTGCCTATCTGACGCAGTGGCTACCGGGCATGGTGCTCAGCGGTGTGGGTGCAGGCATGGTGAGAAGTAGCGCCTCACCGTCGATCCCTACGCGGAGCCCATCAACCACCTTGGCTATTCCGACCTGTGGGGGATGAGCAAGGACGGAAAGGTGTACCGGCCAGACATGCCGGACTGGTTAAAGAGAAAGTAAGAGTAGGCCCGCCCGGTTCGGCGTGCGGGCTTTTGTCTTCCTGTGCTGCGTGCACACCTTGGTATTCCCCCTTCGGTAGTATTGATGCACGTGCGCTGCTCTCCTAGTTTGGCTATGCGCCATTTGGCGAATCGCCAGGAGAGGGGAATGAACCGAGACGAGATTTTGAAGGACTACTATGCGGAGCTGGGGGGGAGTCACCTTAGCGTCCTTGGCCAAGGCGGGAACTTTGCGGCGGGAGGTGTTCGCCGGCGCAGCCTAGCCCACGAGCGCAGCTTTGCTGCCGTTATTGACGACAAGGAGTCAAGTGCGACGGTGGGAGCATCCTTGTTCCGTCAGGTCTATCAGGTCCTGCAGAAGCAGTTCTGCGGATCGGACACTGAACTCCAGAAAATTGCTGGCGAAGGCGGGCTGACAGTAGATGGTGCCACGAAGTTCATCGCTGGACTCGTGCCCAAGGCTCTAGGCGCGCGTTGGGAATGGGCAGCGAACCCGATTGCAGGAATTGCCGCCATGCTGTTTTTCGATCTCGCAGCACCGGCAATCTGTAAGCGATGCAATCTGCTGGCCGGCTACCACTTCCGCTACCGCAAGATGGGCGCGGTGGCCTACCGGCACGTGGCCGACAACTACATCGCGGTGTTCCGGCATTTCATTCCGCCCGGTGTATGGGAAGCCATCTACGTGATCGAGCGTCTGCTCAAGGCCGGCTTGAGCGTCGAGGCCGATACTGTGCACGCCGACACCCAGGGCCAGTCGGCGGCAGTATTCGCCTTCACGCATCTGCTGGGCATCAACCTGATGCCGCGCATCCGCAACTGGCAGGATCTGAAGCTTTACCGTGCCGATACCAACACCAAATACAAGCACATCGACCGGCTGTTCTCGGACACCGTGGACTGGGACCTGATCGCCTTCCACTGGCAGGACCTGATGCAGGTAGCGCTATCGATCCAGGCCGGAACAATCTCCTCGCCGCTCCTGCTGCGCCGGTTCGGCTCGGAAAGCCGCCGCAATCGCCTGTTTCTGGCGGCGCAGGAACTCGGCAAGGTCGTGCGCACGGCGTTCCTGCTCGAATGGATTGGCAGCCGCGAACTACGCCAGGAGATCACCGCCACCACCAACAAGATCGAGTCCTACAATGGCTTTGCCAAATGGTTCGCGTTCGGCGGTGACGTGCTGGCCGAAAACGACCCCGACGAACAGCAGAAGCGCCTGCGCTACAACGACCTGATCGCCTCGGCCGTGATTCTGCAGAACACGGCGGACATGATGCAGGCCCTGCGCGCGATGGTGAAGGAAGGGATCAAGATCGACGTGGCCGACATCGGCTTCCTGAGTCCCTACCTGACCAGCAACATCAAGCGCTTCGGCGACTATAAACTCAACCTGGAGCGGGTGCCGGAAGCCTGGATTCGCGATAGCCTCTTCGCCGCTCCCGCCCATTCCGTCCGCAAGCCTCGCCATGCCTGACACCGATACCCCTTACGGCAGGGTCGACGCCGAGGCGTTGCAAGCGCTTCGAGACAGGTTCGACACGACCACCATCCTGCGCGTGGTGGACCAACTCGATGCGATCCGCGCGCGTTGCTGTGAGCCAGCCGGGCTGCGCGACGATCTGCTGCGCTTGCACGGCATGGCACATACTCAGATCAACGGCGCCGCATTGTCGTATCCAACCACTGGTCCGACCATCGTGGACCAAGCCGAGGCCATCACAGAAGAACTGGACGACTGGATCGTGCTGCTCAAGCGCGCGGTGCAAGCGCTGTGTCCACTAGAGCCGCTGCGCCCCCGCGACGATGTCTAACTCGGCCAGGTCGCTTGCCCGTCGAGACGGCGCATGTAGCCGGCTGCGACAAAGCGGCAGAACAGAAGCCGGAACGAGCCGGAGCGGCGTAGCCGCGTGCACTACGCCCTTTGGCACACTTTTCCCGATTGCAGCGATGCGATCAGCGGGCAGGATACGTTGCCCTGGCGGGCATGGCAGGCGCACACCAGCTCGGACAGCACGGTCTCCATGCGTCGCAGGTCGGCCAGCTTTGCGCGCACGTCGTTGAGCTTGCGCTCGGCCAGGCTGCTGGCTTCCTCGCAATGGGTGTCGTCCTCCAAGCGAAGCAGTTCGACGCGCCTCATCCTTCGGGGTCGGGCGTGCCCGATGGACAACTGTTAAGTCATTGATTTTTCGAAAAACGCAGTCCGGCGAATTCCGATTCCTCAAAACAGGCCGCCAGCTTGTGCCAAAGCTGCCGTCAGCCGCCCCTGCAGCGCCCGGGCGTCTAGCGGAGGACCGGCGGCACGACGCCATGTCATGGCACTTCCAAGCAAGTGGTGGCGCCCTGTTGCAATCACCGGCGGCGAAGTTCCGAGAGACTGAGGCCTCAGCAGCCCTATCTTCACGGAGACACAACATGCCCATCATTGTTTGCGAATGCAAGGTCGGAATCGAAGCTGGCGTCAAAGCCAGGATCGCCAGCGAGTTCACGAGCGCGATCAGGGAGATCATCCTTTCGCCGCTCGACTTGATTAGCGTCGTATTCCATGAAGCCACGCCCGACAACCTCTACCGTTCGGGAGAGCCCACTTCCGAAACGCTGATCTTCTGCCACATACGTGATGGGCGCAGCGACGGCGCCATACTATCGCTGGCCAAAAAAGTGAGCTCGATCTGGAGCGCGTGCACCGGGGCAACGGAAGACGAAGTCGAGGTTCTCGTCACACTGTATCCCGCCAAATACGTCGTGCGCGGCGGTGAACGCCTGCCCGAAGCCCCTCGCGTGTGAGGTGCGGCCATCGTGCATCTGCATGCCGGCGACTCAGAACCTGCCAGCCGGACCGCACTACCGAGCGATTCGAGCCGATCCCGCAGCGGTCCGGGCGCGCTCCAACTGAGTCGTGAATCTACCGCCCGGCGGTTCGCCAGCCATGAGGCTCGAAGAGCGCTTGCGCCGTGCCATTAGATTCAACCAGCGCGCGCCACGCTCGGACTACCCGGGGCGAGGTATCGGCCCCGCCGCATCCCGAACCTCGTACCGAAGATAGGAGAAGACAAGTCAATGAAGTCAACCCGCCCTAAGCTGGCAACAGCGAATGCAAGCCGCCTGATGCGGATTTCCTGATTCAGATATGAGCAAAGTCATCATCACATGTGCTGTCACCGGTGCGATTCATACGCCCTCAATGTCACGGTATCTACCGGTCACACCGGAAGAAATTACTGAAGCCTCGGTCGGCGCGGCCGAAGCGGGCGCCGCGATCATTCACCTTCATGCACGCGATCCTGTCACGGGCAAGCCGGACCAGAGCCCCGATGCATTTGGCCGATTCTTGCCGCAAATCAAGGCACGCACCGATGCAGTGTTAAATATCACAAGTGGCGGCTCGCCCTACATGACGATCGAGGAGCGCATTCAGCCGTCAATGCGCTTTGCGCCCGAGTTGGCTTCACTCAATATGGGCTCCATGAACTTCGCGCTGTTCCCAATGCTGGCGCGTTTCAAGGAATTTAAGCATGCCTGGGAGCGCGAAGCGCTCGAAGCCAGTCGTGACCTGATTTTCCGAAACACCTTTAAGGATATTGAATACGCCCTAGCGCAATGTGCCGCCAATGACACGCGCTTCGAATTCGAGTGCTATGACGTGAGCCACCTCTACAACTTGGCGCACTTCGTCGAGCGCGGTCTGGTCAAGGCGCCGTTCTTTGTTCAGACCGTGTTCGGCATCCTGGGAGGTATCGGCACGCATCCTGACGACGTGTTGCACATGAAGCGGACGGCCGACCGGCTGTTCGGCAATGACTATCACTGGTCGGTGCTGGGGGCAGGCAAAGATCAGCTTCGCCTTGCAGGAATGTCTGCCAGTATGGCCGGCAATGTGCGCGTCGGATTGGAAGACAGCCTGTGGCTTGGACGGGGCACGCTGGCCGAGAGCAATGCCGCACAGGTGCGGCAGGCGCGCCAGATTATCGAGGGGCTTGGACTCGAAATCGCCAGCCCGAACGAAGCCCGGGAAATCTTGCAATTGAAGGGCATTGGGAACGTCAAGTTCTGAGAGAAGGAACAGGGGCGGCGTTTTTTGCCAAGCAAATCGCGTTGCGAGGTCCATGGGGCTGAGCGCCGAGATCAGGCGCGCCGGTGCGGCCGACGCTGCAATCGGCCAGCAGTGCCTTTCACCGAGATGTGGCGACGCCGTCGGCTAGACCTAAATCGCCGACCTACTGTGCTTGATGCCGGGCCCCTCGCGGGCCCGTTGTCTTGGCTCATCGCATCGCTATTGCTTCAGACCAGCACGAGTCGAGCCAAGGTGCACGATGCGCGGGGGCAAAGCGAACGCGGTTGACGTCCATGCGTCAGCGACCCTCCCCATAAGGGGTATTCACCAGCGACTGATTCGCTTGCGAGGTCAATCGGCCGCGCGCACAATGAGGCTGGACGCAAGGTCGAAGTGGAGGTAAGCAATGCATGGTCACCTTGACTCACAAGCTGAATACCGCGAGGTTGGGGGCGAACTCATATCCGGCACCATTGTTGACTCGCGCACCACCCATGTTGAAGTCCTCGCGCGTCGGGCGACCGGGCCCATCTCTTGGCGTTTTCGTCAGCCGCGGCTCGCGCTGTTCTGGTTTCGTAACGGCCTCAAAGAGTTGCATCTGCAACTCGACGGCCGCCGCATCCACTCGGGAATAACACAAGGAACAAACCTTGCGCTGTTCCCGGCCTCGATTTCAGTCGAAGGCGAGTTCGACGTAGCCCCGTGCTTCGACTACACGGTGGTCTTCCTTGACCCGGCCATTGCCTCCGAAGCCGGCTGCCACTTCAATCGGCCGTTGATTGCCTTTGGCAACGAAGATCTGCAACGTGGCCTTTCGGTCCTATGCCGTGAGGCGCGCAATGCAGACAGCCTTTATGGGTTGTTCGCCGAAGGCTGGGCAATGCAAGCACTCGCCCTCCTGGCGCGGGTCGACGGCAGCCAGAGAGCCGCCATTCGGCCGTGCGGTGGCCTCCCACCTAGCAGCTTGCGGCGCGTTATCGACTACATCGAGGCCGACTTGTCACGGCCGTTCACAATCAAGGGCTTGGCGCAAGTTGCCGGTGTCAGTCCCCGACATTTCATGCGGGCTTTTCGCGAAAGTGCCGGGCAGACGCCATTGCGCTTTGTGTACGGTTTGCGTCTCGAGCGGGCCAAAGAGTTCCTCTTGGATCCTCGTCGCACCGCAACTGAAGTCGCCCTGGATTGCGGCTTCAGCCACGCTCAGCACTTCAGCACCGCATTTAAGAAGGCGACCGGCGTCACGCCGTCCGATTTCCGCAGGGCTGCGACGCGCTAATGCGTTAAGCGGCCCCGGGGTGCCGTAGTGGCGTTGGTCATCGTGATTTCCTTCAAGGACAAAGTTCGGTGGATCGCACATCAAACTAATCCAGACTTCACGATGGCCACCCAGAACGAAATGGCCGCTGCGCGGCAAGCCGCTTCGGGCTACGCCCTACGCGCTTTGCCGCGCAGCGAGTGGCACAAGACTACCCCACTTCCTGGGACACCAACCGATGGAGAGCTCACGCTCGAAATACGTCTAGGTTGTCGGTCAACCATTCCGTTAACGAACGTGGGGCCTTTCCGGTCAGTTCCTCGACCGTCGAGGTCGTTTCGGCGATCACAGACTCGCGGAACATTTGGTCGAGTCCAACCAAAAGATCGGCTACGAGCGGAGCAAGTCCGGCGCAGAGCAGAGCCTCTCTCTGCCCGGCAGGCGAACGTTCGACGTAAGTAACCGGATGTCCAAGTAGGTGGGCCAACTCCTCTGCCACCTGGTTCATGGTCCACGCACGTGGACCAGACAGGTGGTACGCACGTTGCGACGCCGGCTCGATTTCCTCGAGCAATGCAATGCGGGCCACTTCAGCAACGTCGCGGGTATCGATGAAGTTCACACGCCCGTTACCCGCTGCGCCGGCCCAGGAACCGGCAACGATGTGTGGCCCCAGACGCTTGAGCACATGGCTGAAAGTGCTAGGGCGCAAGACGGTAGATGCGATCGGCTGCTGCGCCAAATGCGCTTCGATCTGCATGTGCCAAGCGATGGGAAGAAGTCGGGTCGCGGGACCAAGGGCGGACAGTTTGACGATGTGCCGAACGCCTGATGCAACTGCTGCATCGATCAACGCGATTTCGTTGGCGACCTGTTCGAGGGAGGTGCCGTGCGCGATGAAGAGCCAGTCGATGCCGCGTAGGGTCTCCTCAAGCGTGTCCGCGCGTTTGAAGTCGACCTTGAATGGGATCACCCCTTCGGGCAGTCGCGCTGTGCTGGGTTGGCGCGTTAGCGCGACCAGGTCGATTGGGTCAGCGGCAAGCAACGCCGTCAATGTAGCCCCAACGCGTCCTGTTGCCCCCGCGATGGCGATCCGCGGTTTCTTGATCTTAGCCTTGGAGGGGTTGATCATGGTTAGTACCTCTAAGATGTATCATGGAACGAACGATTCACACATCATGGAACGATGGTTCCAACTTGTCAAAGGGTATTTGAATGAGCGGTAAGCCGCAATACGACGAAGGTGCCGTCATTGATGCAGCCCTGGATGCCTTCTGGCGTCACGGATACGCGGCTACATCGATCAACGTGTTGACGGAAGCGACCGGGCTATCGCGTTCAAGCCTTTACCAACGTTTTAAGGACAAAGATGGCCTGTTCCAGATGGCACTTGCAGCTTATACGGATCGGGTGCTACGGAGGATGAAGTCATACGAGGGCGGCAGTGCCCGTGCGCGGCTCGAGGCGCTGCTGCGGGGGCTGCTGCCGATGGGGTCCCGTCGCCCCCTTGGTTGCCTGCTCGCACGAAGTTGTGCCGAGCTAGTCGATCTGCCGGCAGCAGGGCAGGAGGCGGCGCTCTCGGGGATGAGTCAGCAGCGCGATCTGCTCGAAGGTCTGCTTCGGGAAGCAATTGCAGATGGCGAACTGCCAACTGATGCAGATGTCGCTGCGCTGGCTTGGTATTTTCTCGGCGTGATGCAAACGATCTTGAATTTGCCGCAGGCGGGTGCTAGCAGGGGCGAATTGGACCGCATGATCGCCGTTGTGATGTTGGCGTGGCCGGCGGCCGGTGTCGCACAAACGAGATCTTGAGCCTATACGGGCTCGATGGCCTCAATGTGACCGCGACTTCCATCATCATGGCGCCAACGAGGCGCAGGATGGATGCGTAGTTGGGGAAGATGCCCACCACGTTCGTGCGCCTACTCGGAATCCACGTGCCGCTTCGCATAGGAGCCGCAGTGCATTTGCGTTCTGGGACAACAGGTGCATGTTGCATAACCCGATTGACGACTACCACGGATTCCGTCGCGTCATGCACCGAATCACGCTGGCGGGAACGAGCCCAGTTCGGGCGGCCGAGTCTAGTGATAGTTTTCGCGCGAGATCAGGATCTGCTCGATAAAAGGGCCTTGCTGCATCAGGATCAATCGGTTTCTACCGATCCACTGTTGCGCGCTCCAGGCTATCGCTACGGTACTGTGCAGGTCTTTGACATGGTCCAGACGCATGCAGGTGTCCTGGCGCGCGGTGGACGTGAGGGGGATGCGCATGTCAGGCTCTGCGATGTCTCCTTTGTGCGGGACTTCGACGGCAACTGGCTTGAAATTTCGCAGCGAAAATCCTTGGTGGGGACTTTGGGCTGAAGAGAAATTCAGTGCGTGAGTTCGTTGTCGCGGATTGACAGATCGGAGACGGCGCTTTCGGGTTGGAGTATTCGTACTTCCCGGGAAGAACCTAGCGCCATGAGCACCTGGTGGTATGGTTCAAATTTTCGGTGGCAGATTCCACACTCAATCCGGCTCTGGCAGCAATGCTAACCCGAGGCACTTTCGTTCCGATGCGCCGTGTATATCCAGAATTGGAACTCGGCATTGTCATATTTTCCCATGCTGCGCTTGGTTGTAGAGCCCAACTTCTTCGGTGCCCGGCATGCAGCAAACTCTGTATGGCGGCAGCGCATTCTGCTGCGGCTGCCGCCAAACAGACCATAGCGAAAGTGGACGCGTTAGCCGAAATCAAGCTCCATGATCGGACCGGAGCCGGCGGCGATCGCCGCTGCCAGAGATTGTATTTCGGGTAGCAGCTTCTTGAAATAGAAGCGCGCCGTCGCGATTTTCGATGCATAGATCGGGTCGGCAGAGGCGGCGTTGACGAGCCCGATCGCAGCCATACGTGCCCACATCCATGCTAGACCGACATGACCGGCAAGCCGAAGATATGATGCAGCAACGCTTCCCAAGACGTGAGGATCCGCCTTGGCTTGCATCGATACTTCGTGCGTCGCATTCCGCAACACATCGGTCGCGCTCAAAAGCGGGGCGGTGAATTCCCGCAGGACTGGATTATCGGCATTCGCGTTGATGAACTCGGTGACGATTGCAAGGAACATCTCCAGCCGTGTGCCCTGGTCGAGGAGAACTTTGCGTCCAAGGAAGTCCATGGCTTGAATGCCGTTGGCACCTTCGTAGAGCGGGATGATACGTGCGTCACGAAGATGCTGTTCGACCTGGTTATCCACGATATAGCCATGTCCACCAAGGACTTGCATTGCCAAGCTGGTACATTCGACGGCGAGGTCGCTGCTGAATGCTTTAACGATCGGTGTAACCAGCGCAGAGAGTTCTGCCGCCTGATGCCGAATCCCGGAGTCATCGCCGAAGTGCTGGGTGTCGGCCAGCTGGCATGCCCACTGCGCGAATGCTCGTGTTCCTTCGATATATGCTTTCTGAGTCAGCAGCATACGGCGCACATCAGCATGCTCGATAATCGGATCCGCCGGGCTGTTACGGGCCGATGCTGTTGGGGACCTTCCTTGTGTGCGGTCCTTTGCATAGCCCAGTGCCTTCTGGTACGCCGCCTCCATCAGTCCGATTGCATTGACCCCGACAAGGAGCCGCGCGTGGTTCATCATAACGAACATAGCCGCGAGCCCCTTGTCTGGCTCGCCCACCAGATAACCCGTTGCACCATCGAAGTTCATCGTGCAGGTGGCGTTCGCATGGATGCCCATCTTGTGCTCCAGGGAGCCACAAGTGACTGCGTTGCGTTCGGCCAGATCTCCTTCAGGCGACACCAGGAACTTTGGAACAAGGAAGAGGGAGATACCCTTGACGCCGGGGGGCGAGTCCGGTAACCGGGCGAGTACCAAATGGACGATATTGTCCGTGAAGTCGTGTTCGCCTCCCGAAATGAAGATCTTCGTACCGGTTATGCCGAAGGTGCCATCGGCATTCGGTACAGCACGGGTGCGCAAAAGTCCGAGGTCGGTGCCGCAATGCGGCTCGGTCAAACACATGGTTCCCGCCCATTCGCCGGAAGCTAGCTTCGGCAGGTAGAGCGCCCTCTGCGCGTCCGAGCCATTTGCCGCCAGGCATGTGTAAGCCGCCTGCGACATACCAGGATAAGCCGCCCAGGCCATGTTAGCGCCAGCGAATATCTCCATGACAGCTGCATTGACCGCGTTCGGCAGTCCCTGACCACCATGCTCCGATTGACATGCCAGTGCGGTCCAGCCCGCCTCAGAAAATCGCTTGTACGCGTTCTTGAATCCCTCAGGCGTCGTCACCACACCTGACGAAGGCATGGTGCAGCCTTGGAGGTCTCCAATGCCGTTCAGGGGCGCCAGAATCTCTGTAGCGAACTGACCTGCGGCTTCGATTACCTGGTTGATCGTGTCGGGATCGGCAATTTCGGCAGTTGCGGAGCCGGTGGACACGTCGAGCAGCTCATGCAGCACGAACTGAAGATCGCGGAGCGGGGCGTGATAGTAGTTCATAAGGTCCGGGTGTGCTGGCAGCCGCATGGCAGGCCAGAGAGAAATCGAGAAGGGCTGAGCGGGGCGCTATGCATTGCTTTGCTCGGCAACCAAGCGCGAACGCAAGTCTCTACGCAGGATCTTGCCCACCGTTGATTTGGGCAGGGCATCGACAAACGTAATGTGTCGTGGCACTTTATAGGCGGCAAGATGGGAGCGACAGTGTGCCTCCACTTGTTCCGTGGTGAGCGCCATATTGCATGGCACGATGAAGAGGTGCGGGGCCTCGCCAGAACGGTCGTCAGGCACGCCGATACAGGCGGCCTCGAGGACATCGGGCATCATAGCGACGACGGCCTCGATCTCATTCGGATAAACGTTGAAGCCTGAGACGAGAATCATGTCCTTCTTGCGGTCGACCATTGTCATGAATCCCAATTCGTCCATGACCACAATGTCGCCCGTCCTGAACCAGCCACCATCAAGGAACGCTTTCCGTGTTTCGTCCTCCTGATTCCAATAGCCGCTGAAGAGTTGTGGTCCCTTGATCAGAAGTTCGCCGGCAACACCGAGTGGGACGTCGTGCCCACTTTCATCTACTAGGCGAACGTCGGTCGAAGGCACAGGAATGCCGATCGACCCACTTCGCCCAGGAGGATTGAAGGTGGCGCTCGGTGAGGTCTCTGTAAGACCATAGGCTTCGGTAACAGGGGGAGCACCGGCCGCGAGCCATCGCTTTGCGATAGCGTCCTGGATTGACGCCCCGGCACCAATCACCAAACGGGTAGCGCTGAAGTCTACGGAAATGAGTTCCGGTGTGTTCACCAAGCTGTTGAACAAGGTGTTGACCCCGACAAGCAACTGAAACGGCCGCCGCTTCAATTCAGCAAGCACAGAACCAGCCTCACGCGGATTGGGAACCAAGCGATTCTCACAACCGAGCGATAGCGCCAGTAGTGCAGTTGCAAGCGGGAAGATATGATACAGAGGCAGCGGTGTCACCATCGATGCCTCCGAGCCTGCTAACGGTGGTCCAACCCAAGTCAAAATTTGCGCCAAACTCGCGCAAACTGACTTGTGCGTGAGGACTGCCCCCTTGGAAACACCCGTCGTGCCACCGGTGTATTGCAGAATGGCGATGTCCTGAGCGGTCTGTGCAACCGGGGAAAGACTGCCTCTGCTTCCCTGCAGAATCGCGTGGGCTAAAGGTTGGCACGTGCGACCACCGGTCGTGCCGGCTTGTTGAGCAGCGCCAGCGTCTTTTGCGAGTGCCACGAGTTGACCGACAATGGGTTTCATTCCAACAACCGGTGCCGTCAGCACCTGAACAATGCTGGTTTCCTCCAGCACTTGCTGCAGCGACGGCTGCAGTTGGTCGGCGACGATAATGCAGGTGGCGCCAGAATCCTGTAGCTGATGCCTCAATTCACGCGGTGTATACAGTGGGTTGACTGGAACCGCCACCATCCCTGCTTGAAATACCGCTGCCAAGCCTATCAGGAAAGCGGGGCAACTTGGCAGCATCAACGCTACACGGTCCCCCTTTTTCAATCCCGACTGCTGCAGAAAAGTCGCAAGCGCTTCAGACAGAATGCCGAGCTCTGCGTAACTAAGTGATTCCTCCAGGCAGGTTACCGCAGGACGCGTGGCGAACGAGGCGACCGCGCCTGCAATCATGGACCCCAGTGTCGCTGTCGCGTCCACATCAATCTCAAGCGGTATCCCGGGCGGATAGGAGCTATGCCAGCGTCTGGCTTCCATATTGATGTCTCTCAGTTGTTATACCCTGGTTAGACCCCAGGGTTGTTTCGCTCTGTTGCCATCTGCCCCACGGCTTTCCGAATGAAATCGACTCCGTGTGGTGAGAAGCATCGTGACGAACGCGCAGCTCACTGGTAGGCCTACCGACCGAATTCTCGTGCCGGGGACTGGCGCAAACAGATGGCGCGTGGCTCTTTAGTTAACGATCGTTTTGCAAACATGCTAGGTTACACACTGAGTGATGTCAACAAGTATTCGCGGTTGGTGATTTGACCTGCGCATGCCGTTTGGTGCCCACGGCATAGGAGCGGGACGCGAGCTGGGCGCCTTCGTGTCCCGAGGATGGCACTCAGTCGAGCCGAGAAGAGACAGCGCTTAGACGGGCTTCGACGGCCGATGTACAGGACGGCATCCGCGGCACCCAGCCCTGGCGAGCGCAGGCCGGTATCTTGGGAATTGGCAGTCCGTTGCGCCGCAGCATCAACCCGAGGCAGAACTTTCCTGAACGATCGTCATGCTATAATTCGTGCCATGTCCTGAATTCGAAGTGAGCCGAAAATGCGCTACTCAAGCACGCACAAGCAGGAGACGCGGGAGAAACTCCTTAACAGTAGTCAAGCGATTGCAAAAAAGGGGGGATTCGATTCAACGGGAGTCGATGCCCTGATGGGTGCCATCGGGCTCACGGGGGGCGCCTTCTATAGTCATTTTGGCTCTAAAGCGGAACTGTTCGCGGAGGTCATCCAGCGGGAGTTGACCAACAGCGCTGAAATGCTCGCAGGCGAGGATGAGACGGCCGAAGATCATTTCGTGAAACGCATCAGAAGCTATCTCAGCAGTTCTCATGCGCTGCATCCGGAATCAGGGTGCGTCCTGCCGACCTTGGGACCTGAAATCGCGAGGTCTGGGCCAGCAGTCCGCGCCTCAGTGGAGGAAAGCGCGAAAAAGCTGCAGAGCAGTTGGAGGCAGCGTTTGGACGATCCGGATGCGGCTTGGGCGTTGATTGCGCAGTGCGTGGGTGCCATTTTGCTGGCCCGGGTGGTTGAAACCGACCGGACCAGGCAGCAGATTCTCGCTTCCAGCCGTCGCTTTCTCGGGCGGTCTATTGAACGGCTCGAACCCCTCAGCAAGACCTAAGCGGTGCCGATGTAGCACCCACCTCCTCCGGGCGCAGTTCTGCGCCCTTGTGAGTTCTTCTCGATGCGCGCAGATATGTGCGTGCATGCCGCGGTACCGCGCTTTCATTGCGACGGCTTCAACTGCCGAACCGGGCCGCACCGCACGTGCTGTCGATGCTTCCGCTTCGGGCCCCGGCGCGCGAAGCCATACAGCCAAGTGCCGTCGCGGCTTTTCTTCTTTCATCCTTACCATCCTCGCCACCTCGCGTGCCGCGCACAGCGTGCTCCTGAGCTTTTTCGTTGTAGGTGCGTTAGGGTAAGTCGCCCTTGACTCCTGCACGGGGGTGAAGTACTCTTTCGTTACTAAACGATCGTTTGTTAATAAAGGAGACGGTGATGGATGTCAGAGAGCAGAGGGTCGCGCTCGTGATCGGAGCGGGGGACTCCACGGGTGGTGCAATCGCCAAGCGTTTCGCCGCGGAGGGCATGGTCGCTTGTGTGACGCGTCGTACAGCGGACAAGCTCCAACCGCTGGTTGACTCCATTCACGATGCCGGCGGAATCGCCTACGCGTTTGGCACGGACGCGCGCAAGGAGGAGGAGGTGGTCGCCCTCATCGACAAGATTGAGTCCGAGATCGGCCCAATTGACGTTCTCGTATTTAACATTGGCGCCAATGTGCCTTCTTCCATCCTTGAGGAGACAGCGCGAAAGTACTTCAAGATCTGGGAGATGGCCTGCTTTGCAGGATTTCTGAACGCAAGGGAAGTTGCCAAGCGCATGGTACAGCGTCAACGCGGCACGATTCTCTTTACCGGCGCTACTGCGGGTCTGCGAGGCAAGGAAAACTATGCCGCGTTTGCGGGTGCCAAGCATGCGCTTCGCGCGCTTGCGCAAAGCATGGCCCGCGAACTCGGCTCGAAGAACATCCATGTGGCCCATATTGTGGTGGACGGCGCGATCGACACTGACTTTATCCGCACCAATTTTCCGGATCGTTATGCATTGAAAGACCAGGATGGCATCCTGAATCCGGAGCATATCGCGCAGAACTACTGGTACCTTCATTCGCAACCACGCGACGCCTGGACCTTTGAACTCGACCTGCGTCCCTGGACTGAGACCTGGTAATCAAAACGTCTGACCAATGGGATAGAGACCGCTTCCGCACGATCGCAATGCCTTGCCATCCGAAGAAATTTTCCATTCTGTCTGTTGGTGGCCCAGCTTAGCGATGCGTCAGAGAGAGACGCGGTCATAGCGGGATGTCTACCCCGGTATTCACATCATCAAGAGGGCAGCATGAGGGAAGCAGTCATTGTCTCGACGGCACGGACCGGGATCGGTCGCGCCTATAAGGGTTCGTTGAACAACACAAAGTCGCCGACCCTCATGGGGCACGTCATATCGCATGCGGTTCAGCGTGCCGGAATCGCCGCGGAAGAGATTGAGGATGTAGTGATCGGTACCTCGATGCCGGGAGGCACGGCCGGCATGAACATTGGCCGTCTTAGCGCGCTAGCCGGCGGACTTCCGGTCAACGTCGCGGGTCAGTCCATCGACCGGCAATGCGCCTCTGGGTTGATGGCGATGGCCACCGCAGCAAAGCAAATCATTGTGGACGAGATGGACGTGGTGGTGGCAGGGGGGCAAGAGAGCATCTCGTTGGTTCAGGACCGTTTTGTCGAATGGATGACGAGTGCGGCCGACACAGAATTGATTGAGCGGGTTCCACATGCCTATATGCCGATGCTGCAGACCGCTGAACTCGTCGCGGGGCGGTATGGCATTTCCCGAGAGGCGCAGGATGTTTACGCGGCGGAATCACAGCGCCGTACGGCGCTTGCCCAGGAGAGGGGCCGCTTTACAGCCGAAATTGTACCCTTCCAAACCTCCATGGCTATCCAGGATAGGGAGACAGGGGAGATCAGTTTCCGTGACGTGCTACTGGACCGCGACGAAGGGAACCGTCCCGACACAACGGTGGAGGGGTTGGCAAAGCTCAGGACAGTCATCGACCGCGGCGTCGTCACCGGAGGAAACGCAAGTCAGCTTTCGGATGGTGCCTCGGCCTCGGTCCTGATGGATCGCCGCCTGGCCGAGCGGCGCGGATTGCAGCCTCTTGGTATCTACCGCGGCATCGCGGTGGCGGGCTGTGCGCCCGAGGAAATGGGTATTGGCCCGGTTTTTGCAGTCCCGAAACTCCTGGAGCGGCATGGGTTGAAGGTTAGCGATATCGGTCTGTGGGAACTGAATGAAGCGTTCGCGTGCCAGGTTCTTTACTGTCGCGATCGCCTTGGAATCGATCCGGACCGATTGAATGTGAACGGTGGCGGGATTTCCATCGGGCACCCGTATGGCATGACGGGTGCAAGGCTTGTGGGTCACGCCCTGATCGAGGGCAAACGCCGTGGAGAGAAATACGTTGTCGTCACGATGTGTGTCGGTGGCGGAATGGGGGCGGCGGGGCTGTTCGAGGTAGCGTAAATCGCCATTGGATCACGGTTTTCGGTCACCTCAGATCTATAACCGGTATCGCGGCGATTGCGATGCCACCATACAGAGGATCCAACCGAGGATAGCAATGAAAGACACGGCGTTTGGAAATGATCACGTTTCGCAGAAGGCAGCACAGATATTCTCCCTTTTTGTATTAAACGCTGAACTCGAGCTGGCAGGTGTCATCACGGTAGCGGCGGAATCGGCAGACGATGCGCGAGGAAAATTCGAAGCTGCCCGATCTGCTCACCAGCACTTGTTGTCGGTGAGTCCCGTACCTGGGCAGGCTGTATGACCGCGCTAGCGGAGCGTGGGCCGATTTCGACAGGGATCGTGGAGCATCCGTCGTCAGATCCGCAGCAGGTAAGCGGGCTTTGCTAAACGTTCCACCCAAATTTCACCACGTCATATATTAGGAGACACCATGAGCGGCGTACGAGTTCAGTTCCACTTTGATTTCGGCAGCCCGAATTCCTACCTTAGCCACAAAGTCATTCCGAGTATTGAGGCACGGCAGGACGTCCAGTTCGAATATATTCCGGTGCTTCTTGGGGGGCTGTTCAGGCTAACGGGGAATCGTTCTCCCGCGGAGGCTTTTGCGGGTATCAAGAACAAGCCGGAGTTTGGGCGTTTAGAGATCCAGCGCTTCATCACCAAGCACGGACTGACCGCCTATCGGGACAATCCATTTTGGCCCGTCAATACATTGCAGATCATGCGCGGGGCTGTGGCTGCCCAGAAGAACGGCACCTTTATGCCCTACGTAAATTCCGTGTTCGCAAACATGTGGGAACAAGGTTTGAAGATGGATGATCCCGCCGTCATCTCGGCAGCCCTGGATGTCGCCGGTTTGGACGGAAAAGGCTTCGAAGCCGGCATTGCGGATCCCGAGGTCAAGCAGATCTTGCTGGCGAATACCCAGAACTCATTCGAACGCGGTGCGTTTGGCTCTCCGACCTTCTTTGTCGGCGACGAGATGTTTTTTGGGAAGGATCAGTTGCGGGATTTGGAGGAAGAGATTGAGAATGCGAAAGCACGACTAAGGTAAGCGAACCGTCGCCCACGGCGCATCAAGATGGTGGGGAAGCGTGCACGCACGGTGAGCGACAACCATGGCTCTCAAGAGGGCAGCAAAATCTAGAATGGAAGGCTGGCCCCGCCGGGTACCACTCCAGGAACGAACATCATAAGGAGACGAGATGCAAATCGGTATCCCGCAGGAGACGCGGGCCGGCGAGACCCGTGTTGCCGCCACGCCCGAGACGGTCAAGAAATACGTCGCGCAAGGTCACGAAGTCATTGTCCAAGCGGGCGCCGGAGTCAGGGCAAGCCATCCGGACTCGGCCTATGAGGCCGCGGGCGCCCGCATCGGCACCGCCGCGCAGGCACTCGGCGTCGAACTGGTGCTAAAGGTGCGCGCGCCGGACGAGGCCGAACTCGGCCAGATAAAGCCCGGTGCCACCCTGGTCGGCATGCTCAATCCCTTCGACGCCGAAAACAACGCGCGTATGGCTGCGGCCGGCATCGTCGCCTTCGCGCTCGAGGCGGCACCCCGCACCACGCGCGCGCAGAGCATGGACGTACTTTCGTCGCAGGCCAACATCGCCGGCTACAAGGCAGTGCTCGAAGCCGCCAACCACTACCAGCGCTTCATGCCGATGCTGATGACCGCGGCCGGCACCGTCAAGGCCGCGCGCGTGCTGATTCTCGGCGCCGGCGTTGCTGGCCTGCAGGCGATTGCCACGGCCAAGCGCCTGGGCGCGGTGATCGAGGCCTCCGACGTGCGCCCAGCGGTCAAGGAACAGATCGAGTCGCTCGGCGCCAAGTTTCTCGACGTGCCCTTCGAGACCGAGGAGGAGCGCGAGATCGCGCAGGGCGCGGGAGGCTATGCCCGCCCCATGCCGGCCAACTGGATGCGCCGCCAGGCGGAGCTGGTGCACCAGCGTGCCAGCCAAGCCGACATCGTGATCACCACCGCGCTGATTCCGGGCCGCCCGGCGCCGGTGTTGCTCAAGGAAGAGACCGTGATGGCGATGAAACCCGGCTCAGTGGTAGTCGACCTGGCCGCCGCGCAAGGCGGCAATTGCCCGCTGACGGTGGCCGACCAGGTGGTCGAGCGGCATGGCGTGGTACTGGTTGGCCATACCAACCTAGCCAGCATGGTGGCGGCCGACGCCTCGGCGCTATACGCGCGCAACGTGCTCGACTTCCTTAAGCTCATCATCGACAAGGAAGGCAAGCTCTCCATCAACCTCGAAGACGACATTGTCGAGGCCTGCCTGATGACGCGGCGCGACAAGATGGCATTGGCCAGTTAAGGAGACATTAATGGAAATGGTGAACCACACGGTAATCAACCTGATCATCTTCGTGCTCGCGATCTATGTGGGCTACCACGTGGTCTGGACGGTCACGCCCGCTCTGCATACGCCTCTGATGGCCGTGACCAATGCAATCTCGGCCATCATCATCGTCGGCGCGATGCTGGCCGCAGGCCTTACCGAAGGCCCCACCGGCCGCATCATGGGCACGCTGGCCGTGGCGCTGGCCGCGGTCAATGTGTTCGGCGGATTCATGGTGACCCAGCGGATGCTGGAGATGTTCCGGAAGAAGGCACCCAAGGCTGCGCCGCAGGCTAGTACCAAGTCCGTGGCCGATGACCTTGTGGCGGAGGCGGCGCGATGAACTTTCTGTCCATGAACTCGGTAACGCTGTTTTACCTGTCCGCCTCGGTCTGCTTCATCCAGGCGCTCAAGGGCCTGTCGCACCCGGCCTCGGCCCGCAAGGGCAATGCTTTTGGTATGGCCGGCATGGCGATCGCCGCAGTGACCACCGTGGCGCTGATCGTCAAGCTCAAGCAGGAATTCCTTCCCGCCGGCGCTGGCCAGTCATCGGTCGGCACGGGCCTGGCGCTGATTCTCGGCGCGCTGGTGGTAGGCGGCGGCATCGGCGCCTGCGTGGCGAAGAAGGTCGAGATGACCAAGATGCCTGAGCTGGTCGCGGCGATGCACTCGCTGATCGGCCTGGCGGCGGTGTTCATCGCGGTGGCGGCAGTCGCCGAGCCAGCGGCCTTCGGCATCAGCACGGCGGGCTCGCATGCGATCCCGATGGGCAACCGCGTCGAGCTGTTCATCGGCTGCTTCGTCGGTGCCATCACGTTCTCGGGCTCGGTGATCGCGTTCGGCAAGCTCGCCGGGCGCTACAAGTTCCGCCTGTTCCAGGGCGCGCCGGTGGTCTTCGCCGGCCAGCACATGCTGAACCTGGCGCTGGCCGTGGCGATGTTTGGCTTTGGCGTGGCGTTCTTCCTCACGCAGAACTGGCAGCCGTTCCTGCTGATGCTGGCGATCGCCTTCGTGCTCGGTGTCCTGATCATCATCCCGATCGGCGGCGCGGACATGCCCGTGGTGGTGTCGATGCTGAACTCGTACTCGGGCTGGGCGGCGGCCGGCATCGGCTTCTCCCTGAACAACCCGATGCTGATCATCGCCGGATCGCTGGTGGGATCGAGCGGTGCGATTCTGTCGTACATCATGTGCAAGGCCATGAACCGCTCGTTCTTCAACGTGATCCTGGGCGGCTTCGGCGGTGCGGCGACGGCCGCGGCCAGCGGCAGCGCCGAGCAGCGCAACGTCAATTCGGGTTCGGCGGATGACGCGTCTTTCCTGATGAGCAATGCCGAGACGGTGGTCATCGTGCCGGGCTATGGCCTGGCGGTGGCGCGCGCCCAGCATGCGCTCAAGGAACTTACCGAGAAGCTGACGGAGCGCGGCGTGACGGTAAAGTATGCGATCCATCCGGTGGCAGGCCGCATGCCGGGCCACATGAACGTGCTGTTGGCCGAGGCCGAGGTGCCTTACGACCAGGTGTTCGAGATGGAAGACATCAACAGCGAGTTCGGCCAGGCTGACGTGGTGCTGGTGCTGGGCGCCAACGACGTGGTTAACCCGGCGGCCAAGACCGACCCGAACTCTCCGATCGCCGGCATGCCGATCCTGGAGGCGTACAAGGCCAAGACCATCATCGTGAACAAACGCTCGATGGCGGCCGGCTACGCAGGCCTCGATAACGAGCTGTTCTACATGGACAAGACCATGATGGTATTCGGCGACGCCAAGAAGGTGGTCGAGGACATGGTCAAGGCCGCGGGATAGCCGCATGTGCTGACGGTCGACGAACCGGCCTCAGCCAGCCCAGGTGGCCGCCTCCTTCGATTGCGCCATGCCGTCAAGACGTACCGGCAGGGCTCGATGTGGTGCTGCTCGAACATCGGCGCAGCCGCCATCCAGAAACGACTGGCTACGGTGAGCAGCACCCTCGACCGCCTGGTCAATAGTGGCAAAGCGAGTGAGGCCGAGCCCGCATGGACGGCTCGGTATCCATCGTGCAATACCCATCGTCGCCTATAACGGGCTGGCGACCTTCTCAAGTCGATGCAAATCGGCGCGGTGTTTAGGAGACCGCAATGAAGCACATAGAAGTTGTAGCAGACCGTGGCGTCATGCTCATTGGCCTTAACAGACCAGACCGGAAGAATGCCATCACTTTCGATAGGCACGGAGCCCTTGCTGAGTCAATCAGAGACGCAGGCAGGCGCGGCGAAGTTCGCGCTGTGGTGATACACGACAGCGAAGAAGCATTCACGAGCGGAAATGACGATGCCTCAGAGGCAACATCGAGATTGGGACTTTGCCCGGAGTTCGGGTCAAGTCAATTGCCGCCGAACAACGTCGGGACGCCTAAGGCGACTGAGTTGCTTCTGCTTGGCGAGCCCTGCACCGCGCAAGACGAGGCTGAATGCGGCCTGATCAACATTCTCGCGGGAACAGCGTTAGAGCACACGATGGACCCTGGCGCGATTCGGGCAATGCGTTCCCTCATTCGCAGAAGTGAAGATGAGGGAAAGCTCGATCCTATCGACCTCAAACTGCCAGAGTTTGCCATCCGTCTCAGGTCCGCCGAACCCAAGAATGCTTTCGCGGCCTTTTTCGAGCGTCGTGCGCCTGGCTTCTCCCTTTTCTCTTGAGAGGCGACATGGCGCATCCATCGCACTACGCGCAGACCATGCCTAAGAAGATTGCGGCGGTCTTCATACCTGGCGGGCGCGAAATCACGTATTTCCAACTGGAAGAGGGGGCCAATCGGGTTGCCAATCTTCTCCGCAGTGCCGGGATCAAGACCGGAGACGCTGTGCTCTTCTGCGTCGAGAATTGCCCCGAGTTCCTGTATCTGGGATGGGGGTGTCAGCGCGCCGGCGTCGTTTTTACGCCGGCGTCAACCAAGTTAAGCGCCGACGACCTGCGCTATATCGCGCGCGATTGTGGAGCGCGCGCTGTGTTCGTTTCAGTGGCCGCCGTCAACAGCGCGGGTCTCTTAGCGGCCGATTTTGGCTCAGCAGCATGTTTCGCCCTTGGGGGCGATATTCCCGGTTTTGAGCGATTCGAGGACGCGCTTGGTGCGTGCCCAGTGACATCAATCCATGATCCCGCTCGTGGCAGGGAGATGATGTACTCGTCCGGGACGACCGGGCGGCCAAAAGGTGTGCGCAAGCCGATTCCTCCCATATCGTTCCGTGACATGGACCCGCGCGATGCTTCGTTTGCCAGCAAGCCGGGCGTCGATACGTCCATGGTCCATCTCTGTACATCACCTCTGTATCATGCCGCGCCGCACCGAAACGTCTCGGCGACCCTGGCGCTCGGCGGTACCGCTGTGGTCATGGAGCACTTTGATGCAGTTCAGGCTCTCCATGCCATGGAAAAATTCCGGGTTACCCACAGCTTATGGGTTCCGACAATGTTCCATCGATTGCTGCGCCTTGACCCAGGCATGCACATGCAGTTTGACCTTTCCAGTCATCGCTTAGCGATGCACGGCGCCGCACCTTGCCCCATTCATATCAAAGAGGCAATGATCGAATGGTGGGGGCCGATCCTGGAGGAACATTACGCGGGAACAGAAGGGATCGGCGCCTGTGCGATCAGTTCGCTTGAATGGCTCGCTCACAAGGGGTCAGTGGGTCGTGCCGTCGAGGGAATCGTTCATATCCTTGCCGACGATGAGAACGAAGTGGCTTCTGGCTCGACAGGAACGGTGTACTTTGAGTCGGACGCCAGGTTTGCCTACTGGAACGATACCGACAAAACTGCGGCGAGCCGAAGCAAACAGGGGTGGTGGACCTACGGTGATATAGGCCATCTCGACGAAGAGGGATACTTATACCTCTCGGACCGCCGCGATTTCACGATCATATCCGGCGGCGTGAACATCTATCCACAAGAGATAGAGAACATTCTTGTAACAGATGATCGCGTGCTCGACGTGGCTGTCTTCGGCCTGCCCGATGACGAGTACGGGGAAGCGGTACACGCAGTGGTTCAGGTCGAGCGGCAACCGGGCACCCCTCACGCGTTAGCTGAGGAGTTGAGAGCCCTTTGCCGCAGCAAGCTCGGTCCGGTACGGGTTCCGCGGTCGTTCTCGTTTGTGCTCGATTTTCCGCGCCTGCCCACGGGAAAGCTTCAGAAGAAGCTGCTGCGGGACACATTAATTCGCTCGACGAAACCTTCGTCCGTGGGCATTTGAGCCGCATATCACCAAGACCGGCAACAGCTACGCAAGGAAGCTTCTCGTCGAGGCAGTCTTGAGCTACCCGCACCCCGGCACGCGTGAGCCTCGAGATCCAGCGTCGGCACGAAGGCATCCCGAAGGCCATCATCGATCGCGCCGGGGACGCGCAGCTGCGGCTATGTCGCCGCTATCGCAAGCTGGCGGCGCGCGGCAAGAGCAGGAACATCGCGGTAGTCGCGTTGGCGCGCGAGCTGGCCGGGCTCATCTGGAACATCAGCCATGTCGTTGGCCGTGCCGCGAGAGGCGCGCACGGCGTAACACAGCGCTTCGACAACTCAGGCACTGTGGCTGCAACTGCAACGGCGAGAGATAGTGTTGGCGAAAGAATTCGAACGGCACGTCGTCGGACGCTTCGAGCCGCGCCTGCTCGCGAAGCGATGCCTCGGCGAGCCCGTGGAAGAGCGCAGAGTCGGTGTCGGACCAGGCAAGCTCGAGCAGGCACGTTGATTCGCATCGCTGCGCGAGCGGGTGCAATTCAGGTGCGAACCGCTGAACTCGGCAGACATGGCCGTCAGAGCGCGGGCTGACGCTGGGTGCGGACGTCCCCGAGACCCTCTCGCGCTTTCACCACCAGTTTGTCTACCGCGCGATGGGAGACGAGATGTTCTGGAGGGCGAGCATGCCCTGCGGCCTGCCGTCCGATGAGGCTATTCCGATCGCGCGCTACGGCTCGTCGAACGAACTCGCGACTCGCTGAAGTCTGTGGTGATGCAAGCGTGTGTCAAGGCCGAGCCCAGCGCCACCGATGGTGGCGTCACGGAAAGGCTGCCGGCGCGACGCACACGCAGCGACTCTTTCTCGACGCCACGCCGGATGCCCGTCAGCCGGTCGGTCGAAAACGCATTAAGTCGGTCTTGAATCGCTAGGATGGGAGTTTGCCATGGGAAGCCTGGATGCCGGGTCAGAGCCGGGCCGCCGGAGACGGCCGGATCAATTCACAGAGGCTTGCCTTGCAGCGCGTGACAGACCCATTCGAGGCGGTCTTGGCCGAAGAACATATGCTCGCCGACGAAAGTGGTCGGGGCGCCGAACACACCACGCTTGACGGCCTTTTCCGTCGTCGAGCGCAGTTGCGACTTCACCTCGGCATCGTTGGTGAGTGCCAGGATCGCCTCGACGTCGAACCCCGCGTCGACCAGCATTTTGGCGACAAGCTGGGGCTGGTTGAGGTTCAGCGCATCGACCCACAACGCATGGAAGACGCTGTGCAGGAAATCCTGGAACCGGTCGGGCATTCTCATCTGTACGCCGGTGGCGGCTCGCATTAGCGTGAGCGTGATGAAGGGAAAGTGCGGGTTGCACTGATAGGGAATGCCGTAAGCCTTGCGTGCCGGGCGTAATCGATGTTGGTGTATGCGCCCTTGGCCGGAATTGTCGCGGGCGAGGCATTGCCAATGGCCTGGAATACCCCGCCGAGCAATCTGGGCTTGTAGACAAGCGTGCCACCGGTTTCTTCGCAGATCGTCGGCAATTGCGTCCATGCGAGGTACGATGCCGGACTGCCGAGGTCGAAATAGAACTCCGCGGTCTTGGACATGAGTTTTCTCCTGAGTCTGATGGATTTCCGATGTGTACGTCGAGTTTCCTCAGGCGGCAACGCTTTCCTCGGGCATCTGTTCGGACCCGAGAATCCGGGCGAGGCGCTGCCCGATCAGGTGGCTGGCATCCGCCATGATGCGATCGATGAGCTCGCGTACGCTCGGAATGTCGTCGATGAGGCCGGCGACCATCCCGCAACTCCAGGCCCCTGCATCCATCTCACCGTCGAGCATCACTTTCGGATAGACGCCTGCGACCTGCTCAAGGATGTCGGAGATCTGGATCTGCTCACCCTTGTCGCGCTCGATTTCCAGGATCTTCTCGACGCCAGCGTTCTTCAGCACACGCTCCGTGTTGCGCAATGGGCGCATCACGAGTCGCGTGTCGAGCTCGGTGGCCGCGACGATGGCGCGCTTCACGTTCTCGTGAACAGGCGCTTCCTTGGTCGCCACGAATCGCGTGCCCATGTTGATGCCGTCGGCGCCGAGGGCGAGGGCTGCCACCAGGCTACGGGCGTCGGCCATACCGCCGGAAGCCACAAACGGGATCTTGAGCTCATTGGCGGCTCGGGGCAGCAGGATCATGTTCGGGATATCATCCTCGCCGGGATGGCCACCGCACTCGAAGCCGTCCACGCTCACCGCATCACACCCGATCCTCTCGGCCTTCAGAGCATGCCGGACTGACGTACACTTGTGGATCACCTTAACTCCGGCCGCCTTCATCGCCGGCATGTATTCCTCAGGGCTGCGCCCTGCTGTTTCGACGATGCGCACGCCTCCCTCCACGATCGCCTGGATGTACTCGGGATAGGGCGGGGCGGAAAAAGTCGGCAGGAATGTGAGGTTGACGCCGAAAGGCTGGTCCGTCATCTCGCGACATCTGGCGATCTCCTTCGCCAGCAGTTCTGGTGTGCGCTGCGTCAGCGCGGTGATGACGCCCAGCCCGCCGGCGTTCGAGACTGCGGCCGCCAGCTCGGCCAGGCCAACGAAGTGCATGCCGCCTTGCACGATGGGGTGTCGAATGCCTAACAGCTCGGTGATCCGTGTCTTCATGGGATTGAGTCGTATTGGTTGTGGAGTGGGTCCGTCTCAGAAGCGTCCCATGTAGGGCCTGAGATCGAGTTCGTGGGTCCAGGCATCACGCGGCTGCGTGTGCAGGTACCAGTAGTTGTCCGCGATTTGCTCGGGATTGAGGATGCCGTCCTGGTCCTTGAGCGCATAGCGTTGGGGGAAATTGTTGCGGATGAATTCGGTGTCGATGGCTCCGTCGACGACAACATGGGCCACGTGGATGTTCTTCGGACCCAGTTCGCGAGCCATGCTTTGTGCCAGCGCGCGCAGCGCATGCTTGGCACTTGCAAAGGCGGCGAAGTTGGCGGAGCCGCGAATGCCGGCCGTCGCGCCGGTGAACAGGATTGTGCCGCGGCCGCGTGCCACCATTCTGTGAGCCACTTCGCGGCCATTCAAGAAGCCCGAGAAACACGCCATCTCCCAGATCTTGAAGTACTTGCGACTTGCGCCCGGTCTCTTCCAGGATGCTGCACGGCACAATGGCGCCGAAGTTGAACACGAGCACCTCGATGGGACCGATCTCCGACTCGATCTTCTCGATGAGTGCGACAACTTCTTCTTCCTTGCGGGCATCGGAACCAAAGCCGTGGGCCTTGCCATCCTGGTCGCGGATCTTTTCGAGCAGCGGCGTAAGCTTCTCGGCATCGCGGCGGGTGGCGCAGACAACGAACCCTTCACGAGCAAACCGGCGTGCGATGGCTCCGTCGGTCGAATTACCTGCGCCGATGACCAGCGCGACTTTCAGGCTAGTGGGTTCCATGAACTCGCTTTCCTTTGATAAACGATCGTTATGTAAAAGTACGTGCTTGCGCACCAGGTGTCAAGACTTCTCTCATGTAAAAAGCTCTAGTTGCATTCGTAAGGCCCGGACCGCCCTCAGGCGGCGTCCAGCAGACCAGCGTATCGGCGTCCGACCACCCAGCGGTTCAGGCGTATCGCGGGCATTCGGATGAATTTCAAGTATTCGCCCACGGTGGAATACCGCATGGCCTACCATGTCCATGGCGGTTGCGGCAGCACTAGGCCGGCATGGGGGTGTTTCATCTCCTAGTCTAGGCATGTGACGTCTTGCGGACGGTGTGTGCTATCCCTTGCCGTGCGACGACGGGCTGCTAGCGCCCGCGAGCCGCGCGATCTGAAAGACATTCTCTGGCGAGACCTGGACATAGTCATTCAGTCCGCCGGACCGCATGATCGGATATGCCTCGGCTGTCTGATACACGCCGTCTTTCAGGAGTGTCTTGTCGATGTACACGGCCACCACTTCGCCCAAGACGAGCCAGCCACCTACCTTTTCGCCTTCGGTGTTTCGGAATTGCACGATGTCGATCACCTTGCATTCCATAGCCGCGCGGCTTTCGCCCACCCGCGGGACGTTGACCTTGCGACCCGCCACGGCCGTGAGGCCGGCGAACCGGAACTCGTCCTCGCCGCGCGGAAGCGGTGATGAGGTCTGGTTCATCTGATCACCGAGTTCGCGGGTGACCAGGTTCCAGGTGAACTCACGCGTTTCCGATGCGTTTTGAACGCTATCCTTCCAGGCGATCGAAGAAAATCCGATGATCGGTGGGTCGTAGTTGAACGCGTTGAAGAAACTGTAGGGCGCGAGATTGACCCGCCCCTGCGCGTCGCGTGACGAGATCCAGCCGATGGGTCGCGGTGCCACCAGCGCATTGAGCGGGTTGTGGCTCAGCCCGTGGCCCTCGGCGGGCTCGTAGTAGTGAAGGTCTCGAACGGTCATAGTATGGGCCTTTCCGGCGCGGCAGCGCTATTGCGCCACCAGATTAAGGGTCTTTGCGATGTTGAAAAACTTTTCGTTCTCTACGCGCAAGAAGGCCGCTGCCTGCTGCGGCGTCATTGAGTCCAGCTTGCGAAAGCCCTGCGCAGTAGCGAGCGCAAGGAATTCCGGGCTGTCGTTCCACTGCTGGAAGGCCCTGCTCAGGCGCGCGACAACGGCATCGGTTGTGCGCGCGGGCGCGAACAAGCCCGTCCAGATGCCGAATTCGAAGTTCTTGAATCGAGCGTGCTCGCTCAGCGTCGCGACATCCGGCATGAGCGGATGTCGCTTGGCGCTCGCGAAGGCGATGGCCTTGATCCGCCCGGTCTGAACCATTCCTAGGATTGGCCCCGCAAGAGGAACAAACGCGAGGTCCACCTCGCCACCTGCGACGGCCGTGGCCATGGGAGCGATGCCTTTGTACGGCACCTCCAGCAACTTGACGCCGACCCGCTCCTGGAATTCAGCGGCCGCGAGATGAGCGAGCGTGCCCTGGCCCCAGTGGGCAATGGAAAGCTCCTTCGCGCCACGCTTTTGCATGTGTTCGAGGAGCGCGGTGAGGTTGTTGAAAGGACGATCGGGATGACTGACGAGGACCATGTCCGAAATCCCGAACGAACCGATGAGCTTGAAGCTGTCGAACGTGTACTTAGCCGAAGCGACCGTGAGCGGCGCCACCAGTAAATCCGGACCCGCCGTCGCGAGCAGCGTGTATCCGTCTGGCGACGCCTTCAACACATTCATCGCCGCGATGGAGCCGTTCGCACCGGGCATATTGTCGATCACGAGAATCTGCCCAAGGGCCCGCTCCAGCACGGGTGCGGATGGACGCACTGAAGCGTCCACCCCGAACCCGGGCGGGTAAGCGACCTTGATCAGGATGGATTTGTTTGGATAGGGCTGCGCCATCGCGGCGGCGGCGCAGCAAAGCGCGACTACAACAGCGGCATCAAAGAGTCTGCGAGTCAGTGTTTTCATGTTTGTCTCCGTGCGCCGGTCAAACCGGTAAATTGTTGTGAAGGAAGGAGTCATGTCATAGACCCTGCGCCCTCGATCCTGAAGGGCGGTGACCGCCCTTCAGGCATCAGTTCAGCGAGGCGTAAACGCTCTTTTCAAAACCGTAGAACACGTCCACGGTTCTCGGGTCCACGGACGGCAGCGACTGCATCATGGCCAGGCCTGCGATGTTCAGGGTGGGGTCGATCCAGAAGTACGTATTGGCCAGCCCCGCCCAGGCCAAGCTGCCGGCACTGCGGCCGGTGGGCGCCGCACTCTCGTTGATCATGAAGCCCAGGCCCCAGGTCTTGGGCACACCGGGGAAGAATTCCACGTCGCGCGAGAGAAAAGGAATCTGCGTCGGTAGCTTGCTCACGCGAAGCGGCCCCATGGCATTGCGCGACATCAGGGCCACCGTCTCCGGCTTGAGGATCTGGTTGCCGTTGCCCCGCCCCGCATTGAGGATCATGCGCATGAACTTCAGGTAGTCGTTGGCGGTCGAGTACAGGCCTGCGCCGCCCGACTCGAACTCGGGATCCTGCACTGTTCCCAGATCGATCACGGATAATTTTCCGTCGTCTCCGCGCAAATGCATGCCGGCCAGTCGGGTGCGCATGGCCGTGGTGATCTTAAACGCCGTGCTGTCCATGCCCAGCAGTCCTGTGATGTTGCGCTGGAAGTAGTCACCCAGGCGCAGGCCGCTGGCGGCTTCGATCAGCTGGCCCACCCAATCGATGCCGATGCCATAATTCCAGCGCGTGCCGGGGTCGAAGCTCAGAGGCACCCGCAGCGCCGCTTTCTGCCCCGTTAGGATGCCGGGGACGTTCTGCGTGCGGTAGTAGCGCTCCAGGTCCGCGTTCCAGATCTCGTAGGTAAAGCCGGACGTATGGGTGAGCAGATGCCGCAGGGTGAGCTGGCCCTGGGCATCTCGCAGTTCGGGCGCGCCATTCGTGTCCCAGCCCTCCAGAACCTTGAGAACGCCCAGCTCGGGGATCACCGCGGACGCTGGACCGTCCAGGCTCAACTTGCCCTGCTCGACCAGCTGCATGGCTGCGGCGCTGGTGATCGGCTTGGTCATGGAGGCGATGAGCATCACCGTGTCCATGTCCATCGCTGCGGAAGCGCCGAGCGCGCGCGCTCCCTGCGCCGCGGAGTAGAGGGTCTCATCGCGAGTGATCACCGCGGCGGCTACGCCGGCTGTGTCGCCGGATGCGACGGCACGGGTCAGCACGGAATCGGCGTTGGCTTTCAGTGCGGCGGTGTCATCCGACGACGAGCGGCAACCGGCGACCGGCAACGCTGCCAGCGCGACGGAGGACTTGAGAAATGTGCTGCGACCTTGTGCCAAGGTTTGTCTCCGTACACCGGTCAAAACCGGCAAATTGTTGTGAAAGAAAGAGTGATACGTTGAAGGCTTAGCCAGCTACGGCGGCCCCGAGTCATGCGTGCAAATTCGTGAGGGTGTGGGCGAAGCGCTGACAGGGGTACGCGCGGGCCGGGTTTTGAGCCGCGAAATACATGCCCAGCGGTTGTGGGAGGTCTGGGGAGCCATCGCATCAAGTGCCTCGAACTCGTCAAGTTGGCTCCGATTCGCACTGCGGCGCGACAATGATTTGCGGTGGGGCATAGAACCGGCGGACCGTGGCGCGGGCAAAGAGGTAGCTGCTACGGGGACGCTCGACCAATGCGTCCAGGACGACGTGGCCGCTGGCGTTGCAAGGGAAGACGAACGCTTCTCCGTCAGTAAAGAGGGAGAGGAAGCGCAGCTGGAAATCTGCGGTTGGCACCGTCCGGGTCTCAGAACGTTTCCATCCAGGGCCGCAGTTCCATCTCGTCGTCCAGGCATCGCGGACTGCTGATGCAAATTCCAGTAAGCATTTGCCATCGAGCTGGGTTGAACGATTCCATCCTGGTCCTTCAGCGCATAACGCTCGGGGAAGTTGTCGCGGATGAACGCCGTGTCGTTCGCGGCGTCGATTACGGGATGCGCGACGTGGATTCCCTTGCGGCCCAGTCCGCAGGCCATGCTTTGCGCGAGCGCGCGCAGCGCATGCTTGGCGCCGGCGAATGCAGCAAGACCTTCGCGTCCGCGCAAGCTGGCCGGCGCGCCCGTAAAGATGATGGTGCCGCGACCCCGCGGCAGCATGACCTTCGCCGTTTCGCGACCCATCAGGAAGCCGCCGAGGCAGGCCATCTCCCAGACCTTGGTGTAGACGCGAGTGGCGGTCTCGGTGGTGCCGAAGCGAACATTGGCGCCGATGTTGAAGACCGCCACTTCGATCGGCGCGATGTCCTTCTCGATCTGCTGCACCAGCGAGATCATGTCGTCCTCCTTGCGCGTGTTGGAGCCGAAGCCGTGCGCCTCGCCGCCTTCGGCCCTGATCTCGTCACCAGGGGCTGGAGCTTGTCAACAGTTAGGCGGGTAACGCATGCGATGTAGCCCTCTTTGGCAAAGCGCTTGGCGATGGCGCCGCCGGTAGCGTCGCCGGCTCCAATCGCCAGAATGGCTTTCTTGTCTGCCATGTGAATTGCTCCATGGATGAGTAAGAGGGCGCGGGCCCGCACCTGAGGTGCGTTTAATAAACGTACGTTTAGTAAAAGAAGCGTATGTTATCGTCAACCCCCTGTCAACAAGGGTTTCCTCCATCCATTCTTGAGTGTGAGTCGCTGCGCTTTCCGGTCGATGCTTTCCGCGACCCCGGGGATCGGGGTCAGGCAGTGCTCGCTGAAAGACTTTTCTGCACGAAAGGCCAAATCGGCCGCGCATGTCTTGCCGAGCAGGTAGCCCTTTTTTCGTCGACCGATATGACTTCGCTGGCCTGACGTCTCCACCGATACCGCCCCTTACCTGAACTGCTTCAAGGTGGCGCCGGCCTTCACGCGTCTGATCGGCGCGTCACTGTGGCTGACTTGAGGACCTGACGTCGCCGGCCGCAGTTGTGGGGCCATCTGTCTATTACGCCATGAATAGCGCGATGTTCAGCCACTGCGTCAGCGCACCGGGCGCGTGGCCTGTGAGTTGCTCGACCGAGGAGGTTGACTCCGCCCGACTCTCTCAACGTGCAATCTGGCAGGTGCCAAACGCGTGGGCAATGTTTGCGACACTACATACGTCGCACAGGGGCACCGGCCCACCGATAACGAGCTTGGCCTGGATTGGCGGGCCACGACGCCATGTCATGGCACTTCCAAGCAAGTGGTGGCGCCCTGTTGCAATCACCGGCGGCGACGTTCCGAGAGACTGAGGCCTCAGCAGCCCTAACTTCACGGAGACATAACATGCCTATCATTGTTTGCGAATGCAAGGTCGGAATCGAAGCTGGCGTCAAGGCCAAGATCGCCAGCGAGTTCACGAGCGCGATCAGGGAGATCATCCTTTCGCCGCTCGACTTGATTAGCGTCGTATTCCATGAAGCCACGCCCGACAACCTCTACCGTTCGGGAGAGCCCACTTCCGAAACGCTGATCTTCTGCCACATACGTGATGGGCGCAGCGACGGCGCCATACTATCGCTGGCCAAAAAAGTGAGCTCGATCTGGAGCGCGTGCACGGGGGCAACGGAGGACGAAGTCGAGGTTCTCGTCACACTGTATCCCGCCAAATACGTCGTGCGCGGCGGTGAACGCCTGCCCGAAGCCCCTCGCGTGTGAGGGGGGGGCAGCCTGCACGGACTAAGGGGAGCGCCATTGTCTATGCAAGGGCGGTCGTTGGCCGTGAGGTCTCGGCCCAGAATGAGTTACTGCGCCGCATGCCGAACCTCGAACCGACGATAAATGGAGACAAGTCAATGAAGTCAATCCGCCCTGAGCTGGCCGCAGCACCTTCAAGCGTGCACCGGATAGATGTTCACAAACTGGCCGACGAGGCCAAGTTCAACAGCTTTCACTGGTCCGTGCTGATCTGGTGTTTCGTGATCCTGGTGCTCGACGGCTACGACCTGGCGGTCGCCGGCACCGCGCTTCCGTCGATCATGAAGACGATGAATGTGGAGGCCGCGACCGCGGGCTTCATGGCCAGTTCGGCGCTGTTCGGCATGATGTTCGGAGCGATCGCGCTCGGCGCGCTGGCCGACAAGATCGGCCGCCGCTGGGCGATCTCGATCTGCGTGTTCCTGTTCAGCGTTCTCACCGCGGCCGCCGGGTTCACCAACGACCCAATCACCTTCAGCGTGATGCGCTTCCTCGCCGGGCTCGGCATCGGCGGCGCGATCCCGAATGCAGCCGCACAGATGACCGAGTACTCGCCGAGGAAGGTGCGCAGCGTAATGGTCACGCTGATGTGCTGTGGCTACGCGGTCGGCAGCATCCTTGCCGCGCTGCTCGGCAAGCAGTTCATCGAGACCTATGGCTGGCAATCCGTGTTTATCGCCGCGGGCGCCGCGGTGGTGCTGATCCCGTTCATCTTAAAGTACATGCCTGAGTCGCTGCCGTTCCTGATCAAGCAGCATGACGACACACATCTGCGCGAAGTGGTCCGAAAAATCCGACCGGATATGCGGCTCGAGCCGCACGAGGAGTTCCTCGTTCCTGCCGAGGACAAGGCCGAAGGTCCATCCGTCGGCAGGCTGTTTCTGGACGGCCGCGGCTTCAGTTCGGTGATGCTCTGGGTCGCCTATATGACCTGCCTTTTCATGCTCTATGCGCTCAGTTCGTGGCTGGTCAAGCTGATGGGCATGGCCGGCTACAGCCTCGGTTCCGCGTTGAACTTCCTGCTCGCCTACAACGCCGGTGCAGTCATCGGCGCCGTCGGTGGCGGATGGCTCGCCGACAAGCTAAACATCAAGTGGGTGACGGCCGCATTCTTCGCGGTCGCTGCGGTCTCGCTGACGCTGCTCGGCTACGGCGCGCAGCCGCTGTTCCTTATCGTTGCCGTAGTCGGCGCGTCGACGCTGGGCACGCAGATCCTGCTGTACGCGTATGCCGGGCAGTTCTACCCGGCGGCGATCCGTTCGACAGGACTGGGCTTTGCCTCGGGGGTCGGGCGCATCGGCGCGATTGCGGCGCCGATCGTGATCGGGCTGCTGGTCTCGATGAAGCTGCCGCTGGTGCAGAACTTCCTCGCGATTGCAATGGCCGCGGTGATTGGCGGTGTCGCGGTTACGCTGATCAAGCACAAGTCGTCGGCCTCTTCGCACAGCCACGACGAGAACGTGGTCGGACAGGGATCTTGATGCTTGCACCGTTGCAAGTGTACGAGTTGGTGAAGAGCCCTTTCGCCGATCTGCCAAGCGGGAAGCGACGAGCGCGTGCACCTGGGCACCGGAGGACGAAGTCGAGGTTCTCGCTCCAACTCGTAACCGAGCGCTGGCCGGGATTCGCAAATATCTGAAGCTTCACATATCCGCGAATCCCGGCCGACCCTCTACCCGGTTGAATGCAATGGAGACGCCAGAGGATGGCTAGACCCAAGGTAATTACAGTAAGCATGCGTGAGTCAGACAGGGCTCAAGACCGTCCAGGCGGTCGTGGATGGTCAGCTGCGGCCCAGCGTGGCCGCCGAACGGTTGGAGATCACGGACCGGCAATTCCGGCTTCCGGCGGCTGCTGGAACGCTATAGGCAGGAAGGCCCATCCGGGCCAGTGTCGCGACAGCGCGGCCGGCCAAACAACAACCGCATGCCAGCGGATCGCGAAGCCGTGGTCCTTGGCCTGATCCGCCAACACTACGCCGACTTCGGCCCGACGCTGGCCTGCGAGAAGCTGCGAGAGCGCCATGGGCTGACGTTGTCCAAGGAATCGATCCGACGACTGATGGTGAGCGCCAGGCTTTGGGTGCCGCGCAAGCAGCGCCCGCACAAGGTCTACCAGCCGCGCAATCGCCGCGCCTGCCCGGGTGAGTCGCACTTTTTTCCGGGGAAACCGCAGCGCTATCGTATTGCTGAGCGTCCCCTCTGCCAACTCGTTGGCCTGCGTGATTGACATCCCTGTCATAGGCCCGCAAAGCAACTGATCGGTACCAAGCCGGCCGAGCCGTTGCCCGTTCCAAATTCCGTCTAGCCTCGCGACACCTCCATGTTTCGGCACGCCTTGCCTCCCAAGGAAACATCGCAGTCGTTCCCCGCCACCGGGATTGGCGATTGCCCAGCGGAAGCTTGCCGGACGAAAGCTGGCGCAACTCTTCGTTGACGGCAGCGGCGTCGGTACAATATTCTGCGCCATCAAGCTCGATGAATGGAGCACGCATCGGCCTGGGCTGCTAACGTTTGTTAGCCGACGGTACGTGGCTAAGCCGGAAGTTCCGCTTTAGCACCTACCGTGCGAAAGTGGCTAGCGGGAGTCGGGGAAATCAGCGAATCTTGACTGTAAACTAATAAATAGAGCGGGAAAATATTTATAATATGTCAAAAAATAGTGCAGGTGAGGTGGTCTATCCAATTAGCTTCGCGAAAGAGTTTCCAGCCCCCCCTCCCAGAAGTGCACCGTGAAAACGTCCTACATACCATCGATCGGCTCTTTGTAGAGACACCGGTTGTTTTCCTAGAGGGAGACGAAGGATGTGGGACTACCACTATTTCAGCCCAGTTTTGTAGATTTCGACCAGATTCTTCCGTTGCCCTATTCATAAAGCCGGCAAGCAGAATTTCTTACAGTGCTGACTATCTACGGCTCGTACTTGCAGAGCAATTTTACTGGCTAATCGAAGGGAAACGGTTACCAAAAGACATCATTACGCCAGAGGAGTTCAGTACGCTTAGTTTTCGCCTTCGTGGAAGGACAAGCAAAACAAGAAACATATATGTAATAGTTGACGGCCTACACCAGATTCCTGCGGATGACCGGACGGCGATCGAAACCATCATGCGGGAGGTTCTCCCCATAGGATGGGATAATTTCAAATTCCTCATAGTCGGCAAGCAGGATAAACTCAGTGGGCTGCTGAATCGTGCGACCTGGGGAACTGTCCGACCCTCAGTTGTCCGTCGGCGAGCGGTGGGTGGGAACCGGTGCAAAGTCGAAATGGGCGGCGGCATACACCGCATTGCACGCCCATACTTCTTCCCCGTCCTTATAAAAGGTGACCCATTTGCCGTCGCTGACGCATTGGGCGCCGGGGAAGACCTCATCATGGCCATTGGGACCGTCCAGCGGGAAGGGCGCGCGCGGCGTGGCCCAGTAGCGGCCGGTCGGTAAGGCCTCGATCGCTTTTCGAGACATTCTTTTCAGTGCTGCCATGCGGTGTCATGTAGCGCACGATCTCGCCCGCCGTGACGAAACGGATTTGTCAATCCTGCAACGGCGTGACACCGTCGCGAGACATCCTCGTGTAGTCTCACTGCCAATCTCCTCCCTGCTATAAGGTGCAGTTTTGCCATGGCGCAATACCTCCTCCTTGCAGTCCGAGCGTTCGGCGTCGGCACCATCATTGTGATCAGCGCCGTTGTCTCCCGGCAAGTCTATCTGCGGGTCGCCGCGGAAGCTGGCAGTCCCGGCGCTGACGGGGAACCCGCGGCGACGATGTTGATCCGCTGCGAGGCGATGCACAGCCACTTGCAGAATCGGCATATCTCCGAAGGTGCTGTGGACGCTAACGAAAAGCCGAGTGCCCGTTGTATGGGGTCCTGAGGACTACCCAATCTGCGGTTCACTTTCTGTCTGACGAAAGAGGGGCCCAAGCGTAGCGCGTTTCCCGTCTAAGCCGGGTGCTGGCGGGCACAATGCCTCTTGAAAGTGGGTAAAAAGGCATATTTACCATCTTGCAAAGTGATGGGCAGTCGCCATGGACCAGGGGCGGGGGTGCTCGACCGCTACGCGTGGCCAAAATGGTTGGCGTCATGAACTTCATGAACTATCATATGTTCATGACTCTACACCGCCGTATCTCTCTTCGCGCGCGTTTCCCGGCCGCACCTGTCCGGCTCGAAGCTACGCAGCTCCCGAGTGCTCGCGCTCGTCGTGCTGCATCGTCTGCGGTAGCGCGCGACCCGCAACACGCCACCCCCCGTGAGCTCATTGAGACGGCAGTGGCGCTCGTCAACGACGCATCCCGTGAGGTCGCGTTGTCCGTCGAAGTCCAACACGAACTAGACGCGGCACTCGGTAGGATCGTTCGCATCTTTGCAAAGCCAAATCGTCCGGTCCGCGAGCGTCCTTTTATTGCTGCCGGGGAGACTGTGGCACATGCCGGCGGGGCAGCGCATTCCGATCCGCTGCAAGAGGCGCGCGAACGTGGTCGACTGGCAGCCGCCCGGGAGTGGGAACAGCCAGAAAACCTGTCTCTTAAGGACGCGGCGCTTTATGCGGGACGTTCGGACCGCGCCATCAACCAGGACCGCCAGGCGGGTCGCCTCTATGCCCTCGTGCTGCCCGGGCGCGAGCGAGGGTTTCGCTATCCGTCGTGGCAGTTCCACGTCGATTCCGAGCGGCTGGCCGCTGTGCTTGCACCATTTGTGGCTGCCGGCGCGAGCAATTGGGTTATCCATAATTTTCTGCATCGCTCGCAAGTAGGCCTGGAGGGACGCACGCCGGCGGATTGGATCGCCGATGCAGCGGCCCCGATAGACGTCGTTGTGCGGCTCGTCGACGCGCGGTACCGCGACGAGCAGGGCGCCGCATGACCTTTAGCGCAGAAGATTTGGGGTGTCCGCTGCCGCCGGCCGACCTGGCCGACCGTCGGCTGGTCGCCTGTGCGTTTTACTGTCTGGTGGCAAGGGGCTATCTGCGCCAGCTTGGCGATCCGTGGGTCTGGGCTGATGGCTGTCTGGCCGAAATTTACCAAGACTGGCCCAATGAACGAGAACGGAAGGCGTTCTTGCGCGAACTGGACGTGCTGAGAGGCTTCCCAAAGACTGACCTGCCGCGAGGGACCGGGTATGTCATTGACACAATCTGGTCCACGCGTCGCGCACTGGAAGAAGCGTCGTTCGAAGACGTGGTCCGCACTGCTATCCAATTCGGGCACGACACTGACACGACTGCTGCCGTCACTGGTGGGCTGGCCGGGATCAGGTTCGGACTGGCCGGGATGCCAACGCGATGGCTGGAACAGCTTCGCGGATTCGAACTGGTGGAACCATTGATCTTCCGATTCGAGGCGACGATGGCAGACAACCCGTAGTCGTCATTTAGCGAATTCGCCCTACGGCGTGCAGGAAGGCATGGCCGTGGGGCGTGATGCGAGGTAGTTGGTACCCTGAAGCCAGCGGTTCAATGGTCACAAACTGATGTTCCAACAGAGTGTGAAGCTCCGCACGGTCTAGTTCGATTTGATCGGGCGCATCGTTGACCAGTATCAACGTCGCGCATTCATGCGGACTCAACATGCGTACCTCCTTGATGGATTCCTGTGTCGCTGCCTCTCACGTCGATGGGGCTTGTGCTGCGAAAATTTAGAGGAAAGATTCTAACGTTGTTGGTCCCATTTCCAGCGCGTATCTTTCTCAGTGAATTCCCCTAACCCAGATGCGTCGGCTGCGGGGCCAGAAGGAAGGTATCCTGCTCGAATGCATATCCAAAGCGCCCAAGAGCGCGCAAGCACCGCCAAGACGGTGAAGGGGAGATGTGTACGTCAGCTATCGAGTGGTTCCACGGGTCGAAGTGGTATCCAGCGGAGTCTTCCGGCCCGGCGTGCTGGTAATCGCCTATGGGTGCCGCTGAACGAATTGGTCTGTGACGGCGCGAATCCAGTCGCTGCATACGACGAAGCGATGGTCGTGGCCGAAATAGTGGCGCTACGGGTTCGATCTAGGGTTGAGAAATCGATCCAGCAAATCGACATTCGGCTACGCTACATGATTCCCGCTGCCGTGCTGACCCTCATCGACGAAACCGAGCGGATACGGACGCGGATCATTCGCATGCCCAAAACTATGCCCTTGTACGTTTCGGATTGGCCGCAAGACGCGGACACCGGCACGGTTACAGGTGACGAAAAGTCAATACCCCCCGCCTTGTAGGAGTATGGCTTGTGCCATGCCCGTGTCTGAAGCAGCATTGGTGACGCCCGTTCGCCCAAAAAAACGCGTCACCGGGCTGGTGACGCGAACGATAAGGGGCTACCGAAATTCACTGCGCCTTGAGGTACCCCACATAGTAGATGCCGATGACGTTCCCACCAGGGTCCCGTATTGGTTCATAGCCTGTGATATAGGGCTTTCCGAGAATGTCGGCATCGCCATAGTAAGCGCCACCGCCGCGAATTGCCGCGATGGCCTTGCCTTTGGGATCGAGAACCGTGCCGATGGCCCGCGACCCGTCGTCCTTCTGTACATTCGTCGCCACACGGACGAAGTCATCGCCGCTCTTGACGAACAATGTTGCAGTACCGCCCATCTCCTTTTTCACTTCATCGACCACGACGAAGTTGTTGTTCATTTTGATCGTGCCAAAATACAACGCTGGCACGGGTTTTCCGGCAACGGCATCTTCTCCTTTAATCCCCGGTACGCCCAATTTGGCCGTCTTTGCCTTAAGTAACACCATGGCCTGCTTTACGTTCTCCGGCGACTGCGCATGACTCACGACTGGGACAAAAATCGACATTGCAAGTGCAAACATCGCTAGGACAACCCATCGCCCTATGATGCCCACTTGGCTTGCCTTTGGCATCATCTCACCCCGCTGCTCAGCGTTGTCGATGAGACGGGGCGACAACATCCCCGAGACGTGGCCGATTGCCTATCCGTCCGTTTGGAGTATAGGTAGCGTAGCACCGCCTACCGCTGGCCTTCGAGTTCACTTGGCACCCCAGTGGGAATACTCCCTACAAGAACAGACAAGAACGGTTGTCGGCTTTATGCAGGACAGCGGGTGCCGCGATCTCATATAGCCGCGCGTCATAAGCCCGATAAGAAAACTGTCTGCTGCGATGCGCCGGCGTGGCGCTTACGGGCCTATGCTATGGGGACGGTGCCCGGGGGACTTCACCGGCGCGACGTGTTCTCCGATGGAGCTCGCGGCGCGTTCTCCGATGGGGCCTGGCCGGTAGCCAGAAATTAGTGTGAATTATTGGGTAGCAATAATTGTTGGCGCTAGATTTCGAGTGATCGAGAGGTGGCATGCGGCCCGAAGCGTGGCACGCAGCTTGCACCCTTTCATAAACGCGGCATTCCGCCGCGCCATGGAGAGCACGATGGGACAGCAACAGCAACCCGGCCAAGGCCAGCAAGACCAAAGCAAGCAACAGCAGCAATCCGGTCAGCAAGGCGGCCAGTCCGGCAGCCAAGACCAGAAGGGCGGCCAGCAACAGCAACAGGATCGTGGTCAAGGCCAGCAAGGCGGCCAGCAAGACAAGCAAGGACAACAGGGCCAGAAGGCCGATCAGGGTGGGCAGAACCAGCAAGGCCAGAAGGGTGGCCAGCAAGGCCAGCGCTAATTACCTGCTGGCATAAAGGCTAAAAGCTCGCGGCGGCAATCCATGCCGCCGCTAGGCGCCGCCTCCGCGTGCATGCGTGGAGGCGGCTTTTTGCTTGATGAGCGGCAGTACCAGGCCGACCACGGCGTATAGCAGCCACGCCGGATAGTGCCGCCGGATGTTGGTGGCCAGCCCGTGTCCGCTCACCCCCCCCGATCCTCGGGACTACCTCGATGCCGATCATCAGCGGATAGGTGAAGAGCACCGTCCACAGCATGTTGAAGCCGAACAGCGCGCCCGCCTGTGAATAGGTGGCGATACCGCCGGGATCATCGTCGGCGGCGCCGGTAATCAGTCCCGGGCCGAGCTAGCCGAGCCAGAATCCGGCTGAGTCATGGGCAGAATCTCATCGGCTGGAGCTTTGGTGGTCGTTTCTATGTCAGGCACCATCGTCTGCGCAATGCACCGTTTTCAGCAGAGCATGGGATGCCGCAAGGAATGGTAGGGCCTGAGAGGAGACGCCACGATCGTGGCGAAACCCCGATCCGCTTGTCAGCCGCTTGCACGCGCTATAGCGCCTTGGTGATGGTGCAGTCTGGAACTACTGAGTGCAGGTATCCTCGCGAAGATCCGCTATCTGCTTGCTCTGCGGATCAAATTGACCGGGTTGTGCGGTCTTGCGAGCCTCGTCAGGTTGTTCGGGCCGACGTCTTGCCGGTGCTGGCGGATGCCGCGTCGGGGCCGTAGGTGTGGTCATATAGTTCATAAGCGCCAAACGCCTTGTCGATGTCGAAGATGTGAAGATGTTTGCTCGGTCAGCTACTAATGATAGGCCCTGGAGCGGGCCTACCCAACAAGCGTTACTCGACAGTGTGAGGACGCCGGCGCGATGACTTGCCGGGCGGCACCGGTCAGGTGGCCGCCGGCGCCATCGGAAAGTATGTTGACGGCACGCCACTGTACCCCATGGAAGACGCGCTCGGGCGCGCTGGCATTGCAGTTGGCCGCGGCACGCTGGCGAACTGGATCATCCGGCCCGCGCAATTGCACTACAGCCGGCTGTACGAGGCGCTACGCCGCACGCTGCTATCCCAGCCACTGATCCATGCGGACGAGACGACGGTGCAGGTGCTCAAGGAGGAAGGCAAGGCTGCGCAGAGCAAATCGTATATGTGGGTCTACCTTGCGACACGAAGTCGTTTGCAGAAGTTGTTTCCACTTCAACAGGAGGGAACCATCCGTGTCACCGGATGAATCTAGGGACCTGAATAAAGAGCGGTCCTGACAACGCAACGAAGCACCGCAGGGTGCGGGGTATCAATCGTGAGAGACATACCCTTCTGGCAGCCACACGCCGGATGAGTGCTAGATAGTCGATATGGCGAACACAAGTAAATCTGCGCTAAAGGTCGTAACACATGACAAGCGGAAGTGGCTGTTACGCTTGAACCAAAACGGTAACGAAGGTGGGAGCGGCGTTTGATAGATACGTCCTCGTGACCCATACGCCTTCCGGCCGACAGCAGACGCCTAAGTCGACGTACTTTTGCAAGTGGAACGTGGAAATCCCGTATCGCTCCCTTCGGGGGCAGCAGACCGTAAGGTCTGCCCATGGCGGTGCGGGCGTAGGAACGAGGACAAAGCGAACGCCATCCTGTAATCGGATGGATAGGGATTGCAACATCATCCCACGCGAAAGCGGGCAGACTTCCTTATGGTCTCTCGTCACAAGAGAGTTTATAGAACCATCTGCACAGGAGGAAAGCAAATGGACGCAGCAACACCGGCGTGTGCGCCTCTCGGCGTGGCATGGGACGGCATCAATTGGGCCGATGCCCAGCGTCATGTAAGACGGCTGCAAATCCGTATTGTGAAGTCGACACAGGCCGGCCATAACAAGGCGAAAGCCCTGCAATGGCTGCTGACCCACTCGTTTAGCGGCAAGGCACTAGCCGTCAAGCGGGTGACTGAAAATAAAGGCAAGAACACCCCCGGCGTCGATAAGGCGACTTGGAAAACACCGAGGGCAAAGACCAACGCGATCGGGTCGTTGAAGAGACGGGGTTATTCGGCTCTTCCGCTTCGGAGAGTATTGATTCCGAAGAAGAACGGCAAGACAAGACCTCTGGGCATCCCCGTGATGCGGTGTCGGGCGATGCAAGCACTGCATCTACTGGCACTGGAGCCTATTGCGGAAACCACCGCCGACATGAATTCGTATGGATTCAGGCCGGAACGTTCGACCGCCGATGCGGGAGCGCAATGCTTCGTATGCTTGGCGCAAAAAGCGGGTGCACAATGGGTGTTAGAGGCCGACATCAAAGCCTGTTTCGACCAAATCAGCCACGAATGGATGCTCGCCAATATCCCCACGGACAAGGTGATCTTACAGAAATGGCTCAAGGCGGGATATGTGTATCAGAACGAGCTCTTCCCGACCGATGCCGGTACACCGCAAGGTGGGATTATCTCATCGGTCGCGGCCAACATGACGTTGGATGGTCTCGAAGCGATGCTTGCGGAAAAATTCCCGAGGGCGAAGCAGAGGGGCTTGAAAATGAACATGGTGCGTTATGCGGATGACTTCATCATCACCGGCCACTCGAAAGAATGGCTGGAACACGAGGTCAAGCCCGCAGTGGTTGCGTTTCTGGCGGAACGCGGGTTGATCCTATCGCCGGAAAAAACCAAAATAACACACATCAGCGAAGGGTTCGACTTCCTCGGATGGAATATCCGCAAGTACAACGACGGCAAGCTGTTGATGAAGCCGTCGAAAGAAAACGTCAAAGCCCATCTTGACAAAATCCGGGAAGTCATCAAAGGCAACAAGACGGCCAAACAGGCCAATTTGATAGGGCTGCTCAACCCGATTTTACGGGGATGGGCGAACTATCACCGCCATATGGTCGCCAAGAAAACCTTTGCTCGGGTTGATTCAAATGTCTGGTCAATGCTGTGGCAATGGGCAGTAAGAAGGCATCCGGATAAGGGAGCCAGATGGGTGAAAGATAGATATTTCAAAGCCCAAGGCCTCCGAAACTGGGTATTTGCTGCGACAGAAAAAAATGAGGATGGAAGTCGAAGAACGATCACTTTGCTGAAAGAATCGGATACGCCAATACAGCGGCATATCAAAATCAAAGGCAATGCCAATCCGCACGACCCGAAGTGGGACGCATATTTCGAAACCCGCTGGGGTAAGAAAATGCTGAACTCGCCCCGTGGCCGCGCGAAGCTTTACCGAGTTTGGGTAAGGCAAGATGGTCTGTGTCCGACCTGTCATGAACCGCTCACAAAGGGTACCCCTTGGGATACCCGCTTCATCGTGAAACGAACTGAAGGCGGATCGGACGCGGCGAGTAATCTTCAACTGCACCATCCCAATTGCCATGGAAATCAGTAATACGCTGGAACACAAGTGGTGAAAACGGGTGCCGAAAAGGTGCCTTTGTAGGGGCTTGAGCTGTATGCGGGGAAACTCGCACGTACAGTTCTTAGGGGGCCGGGCGCGGGCAACTGCGTCCGGCTACCCAGCGCAGCGCGGAAAAGTGCGAGCATCCGGTGGTGCTGTTCGACTACCAGCCAGGGCGCGGACAGGAGTATCCGCAGGTATTCCTCGGAGGTTACGAGGGCCTGCTGATGACCGACGGTTACAGTGCCTGGCGCACTCTCGAAGGCGTCACACACTTCGGCTGTCTGGCCCATTCAAGGAGGATGTTCGTTGATGCGCAAAAGGGGCAGAAGAAGCCCAGCGCCCGAGTGCTAAAGGCACTTGAGTACTTCAAGGCCCTGTATCAGGTCGAGACGCTCGCCACGGCAGAACTGCCCGAAGGAGAAGCGCGCGTCAATTACACGTACCGGCTGCGCCAACAGCACAGCGCGCCGCTGCTGAAAGCCTTCAGGGAGTGGCTGGATGAGCAGGCGCCGCAGGTACTGCCGGAGAGCTTGCTGGGCAAGGCGATCGCCTACGCCCGCAACCAGTGGGAATACCTGAGCCGATACGTCACTGATGGACGGGCGCCGGTGGATAACAACGCGGTGGAACGTGACATTCGGCCATTCTGCACAGGGAGAAAGGCATGGCTCTTTGCGGACACCGTAGCTGGCGCCAAGGCGAGCGCCATGATCTACAGCCTTATGCTTACGTGCCGCGCCTGTGACGTTGAGCCATACGCCTATCTGCTCCATGTGCTCACCGAGTTGCCACAGAGGCCGCCCGATGCTGACATCAGCGACCTGATGCCGTTCAACTTCGCCCAGCGTCAAACCGCACCGCCGCATCCTACTTGAACAGGTCGGTTGCGCTCAAGGTGTGCTGAAACTAGCGCTTACTTACTGTGTGTCCAAGAACCTGACGATTCAGTACGATAAGATCCTCTACCTGGTTGCTGATACCCCGGAGCATCGCAAGCTGGCTGGCCACTACATCGACGTCTATCACTACCCCAATGGACGGATCGAGCCGCGGGCAAATGGCGCTGCGCTTCCCTATACCACCTATGATCGCCTATCGGAAGTCGATCAAGGTGCGATCGTTGACAACGAGGGGCTGGGGTATGTGTTGCAGATGGCCCAGTATGTTCAGGAGAAGCGTGACAACCGACGCTCTCAATCTTTGCCAAGCACGGACGGAGTACCACGCAAGCGCGGTAGCCGCCTGGCAAGAAAGCGCGGCGGTCGCTGGACCAGAATGACATGATGGAAGCCCTGGTTAGGCTTCAGAAGCAACCATGGCCATTAAACGGTACAACTGACTGAGCCGTTTTCTCCGGAAATTCCACATGCGGCCAGCATGCATGCCAAGTCTTCTGGAAAGACTGTTTCACGCGTAGCAGCTAACTCACTGAGCGTCCACCAGTGGCTATCAGCCATTACCTCATTTTCCAGCGACGTCCAATGCTCCATCGAGAGGATATCGCTTGATACCCTGACGAGGAAATAGCGCTCCTCCGCCCAAACATTCTCACCGTCGGGAAGCTGCATCGGAAAAGATCGCTCCGCTACATGCTTGCCGACATCGCTTCTCTCAGTGCCTGTCTCTTCAAAAAGCTCGCGGGATGCAGCCTCCTCGAAGCTCTCACCCTCGTCCACTCCGCCACCCGGAGTCGCCCAAAAGGCTTTCCCTGCAAGTGCTCCACGCCTATGTGCAAAGCGGAAAAGCAGTGTCCGGTGAAGGTGGTCCACTACCAATAGTCGAGATGAAGGCCGTAGTCGCATGGGATGTTCTCGTTATTTCCACAGCAGACATTTTAACTTTGCCAGAGTCCGGACATTTGAACTCAGCCTTGACACACGATTTGCCTGCAATGGGTAGCAGTACTTCTCTCTTTGAGGGTCGAGCCCTATACCGGCGTGAAGATACACGGCAGCTACCCAGTCGCGAACGTTACTGACGTCTATAGCCTGCACTACGACGACGTGAAGCTAAGCGAGTTGCACGGCCTCGATCCGAACGCCGCAACCCGCCGCGCCATCGTGCGCGCCGCTGCCGAGATCGGGAGGGTGATGCAATGACGATTCGCGAAGAGTTCGAGGCCTTTGTTCATAGCCAGGGCTTCTTGATGGGCTACACGAATCCCGCCAAGCTGATGGAGCGGATACAAAGCGGGGACTATGCGATCACTTGGGTCCACGGCGCGTGGCTCGGATGGCAGACATCCAGAGCCGCCCTTGAGCCGTCGTTCTACTGGCCAGATGGCGAAGAGGGCGGATCATCGTCCGTAGAGGAAATGGCCCAGGACGCCTATGACTGGGACGGCACTCTCTGGGAGGAGATGGATGTGGCATGTGCATACGAGTTGCCAAAGCGCGTATATCGCTCATTCCTTGATGAGAAAGGCAATGTTCAAGTCGAGCGTATGATGCCCCTGCCCCCGAAGCACAGCCTGACCTTCTGGAACTGGCCGAAGCCCTGTAGACTGAATCCTGTCGCAAAGAGCAGGCCCGTGCCCTAACGCCAGCGAAGCGGAGCTGGTATCAGTCCGGGAGGCGCCTCCAGCGATTCCCCTGAACCCCGGCCCAGTCCGGGGTTTTGCTTTTCCACACCTGACAGCAGCAGACATGGCAAGAAAGAGCTTCGATGGCGACCACACGCCAGCGCCCTGGAAGATCCGCACACCGGGTTCACTTGGGACCACCGACCTCATGATCGCGATGACCTATCCATCCGAGCCAGACGAACGCAAATGCAAGGAGAACGGGCGTCGGATTATTGCCTGCGTCAATGCCTGCGCAGGAATTCCGACCGAGATACTGGAGCAGATGTGGGGGCGCCCCGCATCGAGCGAATGAGGCCTGCTACCCGATTGTCATAACATTGAGCGCGCATGAGAGCACCTGAAACCGTTGATATCAACGGCGCCGCAGATCTGATGAAGATCCACCCCAAGACCCTACTTGATATGATCAATTCAGGCGCCCTGCCAGCGGCACGGATCGGACGGGCCTACGTCCTGATGACCAAGGATGTGCTCGACTACATCCAGCAGCAGATCATCCATCAGACAGCCGAAAGACTCGCCATAAAGGGCAGACGGGCTCTGGTGCAAATCGGAGGGGCCGATGGGTTACGCTCGTGTTTTTGACAAGCGCGAGCCCGCAATGAGTACGCTGAGAGACATCGACTGGTTGTTCAACGGGCGGCACTTCGACCGCGAAGTCATCGTCCTGTGCGTGCGTTGGTACCTGCGTTACAAGCTCAGCCTTCGAGACCTCGTTGAAATGATGGCCGAGCGCGGCCTGTCGCTTTCGCACACGACGATTATGCGCTGGGTCAGACGCTTCACGCCGGAGTTCGTGAAGCGCTGGGATCGGTTTGCGAGATCCGCTGGTCGTTCATGGCGAGTCGACGAGACGTATGTGAAAATCCGTGGCAAATGGGTCTATCTTTACCGTGCAGTTGATCGAGCGGGAAAGACGGTCGACTTCCGGCTCAGCGCCAAGCGCGATGTCGCTGCAGCCAAGGCCTTCTTCGCGAAGGCGATCAAGAGTCAAGGGCTCGCTCCGAAGACAATCACGCTGGACGGCTACGCGGCGTCTCACCGCGCGGTGCGCGAACTGAAGACGGACGAGTTGCTGCCCGAGGACACGACGTTGCGATCGTCGAAGTACTTGAACAACTTGATCGAGCAGGATCATCGCAACATCAAGTCCAGGGTCAGTGCGATGCTCGGCTTCAAACGCTTCAGGAATGCGGCCGTTACGATCTCCGGCATCGAGCTGATGCATCGCATTCGAAAAGGTCAGTTCAACCACACAAAGCTGCGCCTCAAAGATACCACTGCGCCTGCTGTCTGGACGGCGGTACTCTCCGTTCGCTGAAGTTATTGCAAGCGGGGCGCTCTTCGCTTGCCTTCGCTATTTGCACCAGAGCCACAAAGGGCAAGGCCGCCGACTTCGCTCTGCCTACTTGCCCAAGTTTACCGAATGCGGCGCACGGCTTCGAGCATGGAATGCCCCTGACTTGTCAGGCGGGGGTAGGCATCGCCGCTATCATGACCATGCTCCAACGTGACCAGCTTGTGAACCAACAAGGTGTCCAATTGCTCGGGCTCGAGGTCGTCGATTTCCTGCGTGTCGCCAAGTAGCAGTAACGCGGCGATTTCATGCGGGCTTAGCATGTCGCCCTCCTTTGTCGTGGTTGGAAAAAAGAACTACGACTGCTGCCCCGAGCTCGATTCCACAGTGGACGGTGGCGACGGCAGTGGGTCATCGGTGCGAGGAGCTGGGAGCGTGCACCGAACGGCCACAATAGACTTCTTTATCGCCGGCATCAAGTCAGATATATGCGGCAATGCCGCAGAGGGAAGCAGCGCCAGAGTATCGAAAGGTGGTTGACGCGAGCACGCGGTATCAATCTGAATCGGCTGCCCATCTCCAAGGAGCGAGTCCTGATCGACGCCCGGCGCAGCCACCTTTACCGCTTGGCCTGCGCTGTTCATGTCGGCTTTGTCTGCATGACGGACGCACACCCTCGATGCCTACAGACCGCGCCAAATCGAGGGTCGGCCGGGATTCGCGAAATTGAGGCGGAACTGAAACCCGCTAAGAGACATCTCAGCAGCCCTAGCGGCAGCAGCGAACGTGCCATCAAGGCTTTCCCTCAGCCCTCTGGGCCGCGCGGGGCACTGGCGCCTGGGGCTCAGGCTCGGACTCCGGCGTCGTTGCGGCCGCTGGCGCTACCAGATCCAGGGTCCTGGCGAGGGTCGCTTTGAATGCCCCAAGGGCTTGCGTGTAGGCCGGGACGCGGGCGGGGTCGGCGTAGACCATGTCGCCGACGAAGCGTGCGTATTGGTCGGCCAACTCCTCGCTCGCTTTGGCGAACTCCAGCGCGCGGCGCAGTTCGCCGCCGAGGTGTTACGTCCCGCGCAATCTGAGGTTTGGGGAGGGCCGTTTATCCCGCGAACGGCTGGGGCGATTTTCTGAACATCT